>CAZBPF010000018.1:0-11342 GCA_964493745.1 uncultured Gammaproteobacteria bacterium | reverse complement strand
AGCTTTTTATGAAGATACTTGTTAGCAAAGCGGTGGGCTTCGTCCCGAGCAACTTGAAGTAACTTTAAGGCCGGAGAATTTTTCGGTAAATTCAATCGTTTAGCCCCGGAAACTTTGCCGCCTGTAAATTTTGGAATAACCAAAGTTTCTTCTTTTTTGGCTAAGCCGATTAAACCAGTTTCGCCAATTAGATCAAACTGCCGTAAAACCGGAACAACCGCCTGTAACTGCAACCGGCCGCCGTCAATTAATATTAACTGCGGATACATCCACTCCTCGTGATTCAAACGCCGTAATACAACCTCGGCAAGTGCTTGAGGGTCGTCTTGGCCTTCCCGCCGAATATTGAACTTCCGGTATTCACTTTTGTCAATTTCTCCATTGATTAAAACTACCATCGCTCCGACAATCATCTTGTCAGTTAGATTAGCAATATCATAAGCTTCAATCCTTTGTAAAATTAAAGGATCAACTCTTTGGTGGCTGATTAGAATCTTTTTTAATTCTTTCAAACCGACGTCAATTTGAAGCTTCTCGCCGGTTAATTTTTTATGTGAAAAAATAATTCTTTCCAGCTGAGTAATTTGACGCTTAATTTCGGCCGCTTCTTCAAATTTTTCCTCATCAGCAAAGTTACGCATTTCTTTTTTTAATTTTTCTAATAGTTGGTCAGATTGACCGGAAAAAAACATAATAATACTATTAATATTGTCCATATATTCACTCTTACTGACAATGCCCGGGCCCGGGCAAAGGTCTATCTGATAATAAAGGCACGGTCTTTTTCGGCCCGGGGAACATGAACAGTAAGGAAAAATTCTTCTAATCCAACGTAAAATCTGTTTTAAGGCAGAAGATGACGGAAACGGACCGACCCAAAATTTTAAATTCTCCAATTCCGGCCGTCGGACAACTTTTACCCGCGGATATTCATCATCAGTAATTCCCAAATATAAATGCCGCTTGCCGTCTTTCAACTGGACATTATATTTCGGCTTATACTGTTTAATTAATTTTGCTTCTAAAACGGTAGCCGTTATTTCAGAAGCCGTCTCTGCCCAATCCACATTCACTGCCTGATCAACCATTTTTTTAGTTTTCACATCCAACGGATCCCGAAAATATTGTCTTATTCTAGACCGTAAACTGGTTGCCTTGCCAACATAAATGACTTGATTATTTTTATCCTTAAACCAGTACACCCCGGGTTTCCGAGGTATTTTTTTAAAATTTATTTTCATTATAAATAGCGTCCGGTAATCGAATCATCATTGTTTTTTAAATCCAAAGGTGTTCCTTCAGCAATAAGATGACCGCCTTTTTGACCACCGGTCGGCCCGAGTTCAACCACCCAGTCGGCTTGGTTTATTATTTCAAGATTATGTTCAATTATTATAACCGTATGACCACGCTGAATTAGTTTACGCAGAACGGCTAATAGTTTTTCTAAATCAGCATAGTGCAAACCGGTTGTCGGCTCATCCAAAAGGTAAATAGTCGATTTATTTCTCTTTTTAACTAATTCCCGAGCTAATTTTAATCTCTGCGCTTCTCCGCCGGATAAGGTCGGAGAAATTTGTCCTAACTGAAGATAACCAAGCCCGATATTAGATAATAGTTCTAATTTTGATTTTATTTTTGGATGTTTAGCAAAAAATTCCGCCGCTTCTTCAACAGTCATCGCCAAAATATCAGCAATATTTTTACCTTTGTAATCGACTTCTAAAACTGCTTCTTTATATCTTGCTCCTTCGCATTCTTCACACTTAATTGAAACGTCAGGCAAAAACTCCATTTTTATTTCAATTTCTCCCCGTCCTTCACATCGAGGACAGCGGCCCTTTTTAACATTAAAAGAAAAATGACTTTTAGTAAATCCTTTTAGTCTGGCTTCTTTAGTCTCAGCAAATAAGTCACGGATATCGTCGAATACTCCAATATAGGTTGCCGGATTACTCCGCGAAGTTTTACCGATCGGACTCTGGTCAACGATTAAGGCGCGTTCAAGTCTCTCAAAACCGCTTAAACTTTCAAACCGGCCGGCTTGCCGATGAAAGTGGCCGTAAATTTCTCTTTTTAAAGCCGGATATAAAGTATCTTTAATCAAAGTTGATTTTCCGGAACCAGAGACTCCGGCAACTACACTCATTGCCCCCAAGGGGAAACTTACTGTTAAATCCTTTAAATTATGTTCACCACATCCGACTATCCTCAGCCAGTTTTCAAGATTATCGACATTAACTTGACCCATCCTTTTTACTTTTTTTCTGCCGGATAAATAATTGCCGGTCAGTGAATTTTTATTCCCAATTAAGTCAGAAGGTGTTTGTTGGCAAACTATTTCACCGCCTTTTTTACCTGCCCAAGGACCAAATTCAATAAGGTAATCCGATTTTTTTAATACGTTTTCATCGTGCTCCACTAAAATTACCGTATTTCCTAAATCCCTCAGTTTTTTTAAAGTTTTGATCAACCGGTCAGTATCATGAGGGTGCAAGCCAACTGTCGGCTCGTCTAAAATATAGAGTACTCCCGTTAAGCCGGTGCCGAGCTGACTGGCTAAATTTATACGCTGTGCTTCACCGGCGGACAGGGTAGTCGCCTCCCTAGATAAAGTTAAGTAATTTACACCAACTGATATCAAAAAATCAACTCTTGCTTCCAATTCAGACATAATAATTTCGGCAATCTTTTTTCGGTGAAGCTCATCTGAGTGCCGAAGACTTTTCAGCCATTCCGCTAATTTATCCAAAGGCAAATCAGCTACCTCTGCAATATTCTTTTTTTCAACTAAAACTGACAGCGGTTCCGGCTTCAACCTTGCTCCTTGACAATCCGGACAAACTTGCTTAACCATATATTTTTCAAGGTGTCTTCTTAGGGAGTCGGATTTAGTTGTTAAATACCTTCTTTCTATCTTTTTTCCTTTTTTTCGAGATACCTGATCCAAATCGGGTTTCAGTACAACTCCCAAACCACGGCATCGGGGACAAGCCCCAAGCGGTGAATTAAAAGAAAACAAACGTGGGCGAATCGGAGGCAGAGAAATTTGACAGTGCGGACAGTTAAATCTCCGTGAAAACAATTTATCCTCATATTCTTTTGGCCGTTCAGGAAAATCAAAGCTTTTATCATTTACTTGAGACAAGATTGCTAATCCGTCAGACAATTCAAAAGAAATTTCAATATCATCAACAAGTCTTTTTATGAATTCTTTCTTATTTTTCGGGCCTGCAGTGAGATTAATTTTATCTACAACCACACTGATATTGTGACGGTTGGTCCTGATTAAAACAATGTCTTCATCCAAAAAATAAAATTGGTCATCTATCCGTACTTTCTGGAAACCCTTTTTGGCTAAATTTTCAAACAACTGACTAAATTCACCTTTTTTATCCCGCACCAGCGGCGAAAGAATCAGAAATCTGGCTTTACCTTCAGCAGAAACAAAATTTCTAACTTTTTGATAAATCTGGCCGGCAACTTCCTGAGGTGTCTGCCGCTCAATCGGCCGGCCGCAAGATGGACAATTTGGGATGCCGACTTTTGCAAATAAAAGGCGTAGATAATCATAAACCTCAGTTGCCGTTCCGACAGTAGATCGTGGATTGTGCGATAAACCCTTCTGATCAATGGCAATTGCCGGTGATAAACCGTCAATTTGATCGACATCCGGCTTAGAAGCTACCCCTAAAAATTGACGGGCGTAAGTATTTAACGATTGGACATATCTCCTTTGACCCTCAGCAAAAAGAGTGTCTACTGCCAAACTGGATTTGCCGGAACCGGAAACACCGCAGAAAACTACCAGTTTGTTTTTTGGAATTTCCAAATCGATATTTTTCAGGTTATGCTCCCGCGCCCCTTTTATTTTAATTACGTTTTTCATGCTCAGCCATTGTACCTCATTCAAGTAGAAATTTAAACTTCCAAGGTTCAAACCTAAACAACCTTGAAGGTTGTTTACTACCTGAACCTCGGGAGTTAAGAAAGCCAAGTCTTTAACTTTTCTATTTCGTCTCGAATGCAAGCCGCTTTTTCAAACTCAAGTTCTTTAGAAAAAAGATTCATTTGCCTTTTTAATTCCGCTATTTTTTCTTTTATCTCTTTAGGTGTTAGTGCTTCCGGGTCAATTTTCATCGGCTGATCATTGCGTTTACTCCATCCGGGAACAATTTCTTCTCTTACCGGCTTTTTTATTGTTTGTGGAGTAATATTGTGCTTCTTATTGCAGGCAAGCTGTATTTGACGCCGCCGATTAACCTCTTCTATTGCTTCTTTCATTGCATCAGTTTGTTTATCAGCGTATAAAATTACTTCACCGGCGGAATTTCTTGCCGCCCGGCCCATGGTTTGAATTAAAGAAATTTTAGACCTTAAAAAGCCGGAAATATCAGCGTCCAAAATAGCCACCAAAGACACCTCCGGTAAATCTAAACCTTCCCGAAGCAGGTTAACGCCGACTAAAACATCATACTCGCCTTTTCGTAAATCGGCTAAAATCTGGCTCCTTTCCAAAGAATCAACATCAGCGTGAATATACTGAACTTTCACATCAACATCACCAGTATGGTCAGGATGATTAAGATATTTTGATAAATCCTCGGCTAAACGCTTAGTTAAAGTAGTCACCAATACTCTTTGGCCTTTTTTCTTTCGTTTTATAATTTCCCGAATAACGTCTTCAACCTGGTTTTCTGTTGGACGGATATCAATTTCCGGCTCGACCAGCCCGGTCGGACGAATTAATTGCTCAATTATTCTTCCCTGAGACAATTTTTTTTCCCATTCCCTTGGAGTTGCCGAAGCATATATTGTCTGCGGTTTACGTTTTAAAAATTCATCAAACTTTAAAGGCCGGTTGTCCAATGACGACGGCAAACGAAAACCAAAATCAATTAACGTCTGCTTCCGTGACCGGTCGCCGCGGTACATCCCGCCTATTTGGGGCACCGTTATATGGGATTCATCAATAATAGTCATAAACTCATCGCCGTAAGCATGGTGATAATAATCTATTAATGTATGAGGAGGATCACCGGGCTGCCTGCCGTCAAAATAACGGGAGTAGTTTTCAATCCCGTTAACATAACCGACCTCCTGAATCATTTCCAAATCATATTCAACCCGCTGTTCCAAACGCTGAGCTTCAACTAACTTACCCTGATTTTTCAACTCTTTAACCCGCTTTCTTTTATCCTCACTGATTTGTTTAAGTGCCGGCCTAATTGTTTCCGGGTTAGTCAAATAATGCTTGGCCGGGTAAATAATCGCTTGGCCAACTACTTCCTTTTCATTAGAGAACATGCCGCGTTGAGCCAACTCTGAGATTTTACCGTTTTTAAATTTAATCTCTAAAATTTCTTCTCTATAAGCGGGAAAGACCTGGATTAAATCTCCGCGTTGTCTAAATTGTCCCCGGGAAAGTTCCCAACGATTAGCGGAATAGTGCATATCAACCAGCTTTTCTTTAAAATTTTGGCAGTCAAATTTCTGCCCTTTTTCCAGCTCAATAACATAGCGATTATATTCTAGCGGCGAACCGATATTATAAATACAGGAAACGGAAGCAACAATAATAACGTCGTCACGCGACATAATTTGGCTGGTTGCTCTTAAACGAAGCTTGTCAATTTCCTCATTAACTTCGGTTTCTTTTGCAATATAGGTATCTGTTTGAGGAAGGTAAGATTCAGGCAAGTAGTAGTCATAATATGAAATAAAAAAACCAACAGCGTTATTAGGGAAAAAATCCCTAAATTCCTGATAAAGCTGGGCTGCCAAAGTTTTGTTGTGCGAAATAACCAAAGTCGGCTTCTGCGTATTGGCAATTACATTTGCTAACGTATAAGTTTTACCACTGCCGGTTACACCAAGCAAAACTTGATCCTGAAAACCTTTATTTATACCCTCGGTTAATTTTGCAATCGCTTGGGGCTGGTCACCGGTTGGTTTAAAATCCGCTTCTAGTTCAAATTTCATCGCTCTCTATTTTAACACTTCCCTTGTTCGTAAAAACAACCTGGCTTAACACTACAATGATTCGAATGATCGAAGTTATTACCGCATAATTAATGAAAGAGGTTGGTTAATAGTATGGCGATTAAAATCGATTATCCTAAGATCTTTTTTGACACATGATACCCAGCCTGGAATTAGGAGTGTAATTATCGATTAATTTTTCCATATCCTCTCTTGAGCGTTGTTTTTCCCCATTAGCTTGACGAAGTGTAATATCAATTTGCCTGGGAGTTGCCGGTTCTCTTTTTTTTTCTTTTTTTTCCAAAGTTGGATAACTTCCGTATCTTGAGCGGGAGAGACCCTGTCCGCTTGAATATGCGTTTATTAAACGCTCTCTAACAGACAATGCCATATTATTTATTATCAGGGTAACAAATGATTTTTAATCAGTCAATGACTAAATTGAATGTTAAAATACGGATATGAATATTCAAAAGTTTGTTGTCGGGGAATTACAAACCAACTGCTATTTAGTATCTGACGATTTTTCTGATGAATGTTTAATTATCGATCCCGGTGATGAGGCAAATTTAATTTCTGAAAATATCTTGCGTCAGAGTTTGGACCCAGTTGGGATTATTGCCACTCACGGGCACTTTGACCACATTTTAGCGGCCGGAGAATTGCAAATGGCTTTTGGAATTCCTTTTTATATCCACCCAAAAGACGAAAAAATTGTCAACTATATGACTGATTCCGCCCAACACTGGCTTAACCGAGAAATTATCGAACAACCGCCGTCCCGTCTTCAGTTTTTTGAAGACGGGAAGAAATTGGCAATTGGTAATTGGAATCTGGAAATTTTACACACACCGGGACATTCACCGGGCGGAGTTTGTCTATTTAATAATAAAGAAAAGATTATCTTTACTGGAGATACGCTTTTTAAAAACGGTATTGGGCGGACGGATTTTTCTTACGCTTCACCGCAAAAGATGAAACAATCGCTTAAAAAAGTTCGCAGTAAATTTACCGGCTACACCGCTTACCCCGGCCACGGCGAAGAATTTATAATCTAAAAAAATAAGGTCATAATATTTTTAGGGCGCATCGTGATACGCCCCTACTACAGCCCCGCATCGTCTAATTCCTTCAGAAGTTTCTTCTGTTCTTTGGTTGGAGAATCCGGAACTTTGATATTTACTTGGACATATTGATCACCGCGGCGGTTTGACCGAGGAGATTTTACACCTTTACTCCGCAATCTGATCATCGTCCCTGATTCCGTTCCGGACCGGATTTTGAGCTTGACTGAATCACCATAGACAGTATCAACTTCAATAGTCCCGCCTAAAACCGCTTTTGAAAAAGGAATTTCTTCTTCAACAATAATATTCTGACCGCGGCGTTGAAACTTTGGATGATTACCAACCCGGATAAGCAAATAAAATTCATCGAAAAGAATACGCTGGCCGTCTTCTACGCCTGCCGGTATCTTGATTTTTTTTGAATCTCCGTTAAGCTGAACTTCTTTTTCAACACCATTAATTGCTTCCATAAACCCAATTTGTATTTGATACGTCGGCTTCCGCGGACGACGCTGGCCAAAAGGTGAAGCACCACCAAAAAACTCATTAAAAATTTCAAAGGGGTCAGAAAATCCTCCAAATCCTTCCGCACCGGAAAACGGCGATTCTCCCCCACCAAAGTTAAAAGTATAAGTGAATGGTCCTTGTTGACCGGTTTTTCTGCCTCCGGCTGTTCCGCCCATTCCCTGTTGAAAAGCAGCATGGCCGAATTGATCATAAGCTTTC
This sequence comes from uncultured Gammaproteobacteria bacterium, assembly GCA_964493745.1. Classification (GTDB taxonomy): domain Bacteria; phylum Patescibacteriota; class Microgenomatia; order UBA12405; family JAHJSD01; genus CAYSLZ01. Next base: position 3,567 of record CAZBPF010000018.1, on the reverse strand, counting down.
CTTTTTTTCGAATCTGAGAGCACCTCATAGGCCTCGTTTATTTCTTTAAATTTTTCTTCGGCTTCTTGGGTATCGTTTTTATCCGGATGCCATTTTAAAGCAAGTTTACGATAGGCCTTTTTTATCTCATCTTGAGAAGCGGATTTGTCAACACCAAGTATTTTGTAATAATCATTCATAAATTAATCTAATTAACCTAATTTCTAATTGACCTAATTGGAAAATTGGTGCTTTTTTAGAATAATTAGAGCAATTAGACATTAGAAATTTTTATTCAACAATTTCTCCTTCTTCTGCCTCATCCTCACCCTTGTTTTCTTTCTTTTCCTCTTGGTCACCAGCTTGATCTTGTTGCTGCTGAGCTGCCTGGTGAATTTTCGTCCCAATCTCCTGAAGCACCTGACTTAAATCTTCAGTCGCTTTGTTAAAGTCGGCTTTTGTACTCTCCTTTTTTGACAATGCTTTTTTTGCCTTTTCTAGACCATTATTAATTTTCTCTTGATCATCATCAGCCAATTTGCCTTCAGCATCATCGAGCATTTTTTCCGCACTAAAAATTACATTATCTAAATTATTTCTAGCTTCAGCTAATTCTTTCTTTTTCTCATCTTCTTCGGCATGTCTCTCCGCCTCTTCTTTCATTTTCTCTATTTCTTCTTCATTTAATTGTGTAGCATTTTTAATTTCGATATCCTGCTTTTTACCGGTTGCTTTATCCTTAGCAGTTACTTTTAAAATTCCATTGGCATCAATATTGAAGGTTACCTCAATTTGAGGAACACCGCGTGGAGCCGGTGGAATTCCGTCTAAAATAAATCTACCAAGAGATTTGTTGTCGGAGGCCATCGGTCGTTCACCTTGTAAAACATGAATTTCAACTTGTGTCTGATTATCAACTGCTGTTGAAAAAACTTTTGATTTTTCGGTAGGAATTGTTGTGTTCCTGTCAATTAAAGGAGTCATTACTCCACCCATAGTTTCAATTCCTAAAGTCAGAGGAGTCACATCAAGTAACAAAACATCCTTAACTTCTCCGCTAATAACAGCCGCCTGTATTGCTGCGCCGACTGCAACCACTTCATCAGGATTTACTGATTTATTTAAATCTTTACCAAAAAATTCTCTCACCGTTTCCTGAATTTTCGGCATTCTAGTCTGGCCGCCAACCATAATAATTTCGTCTATATCACCCGGCTTTAATTTAGCGTCGTCAAGACAGGCCCTAACCGGCTTCATTGTTTTTTCAATCAAATCATCGGTCAGCTGTTCCAATTTAGACCTAGTCAGGTCTAATTCCAAATGAACCGGATCGCCATCTTTTTGGGTTATAAACGGCAAATTGATTTTTGTTTCCTGTTTAGAAGATAATTCTTTTTTGGCTTTTTCGGCCGCTTCTTTTAAGCGCTGCATTGCCTGATCATCGTCTTTTAAATTTACGTTTTCTTTTTTACCAAATTGTTCAAGCGCCCAATCAATAATTCTTTGATCAAAATCTTCACCGCCCAAAAAAGTATCCCCGTTGGTGGCAACGACTTCAAAAACCCCGTCGCCAATCTCCAAGATTGAAATATCAAAAGTTCCGCCGCCTAAATCATAAACAGCAATTGTTTCTCCCTCTTTCTTCTCTAATCCGTAAGCTAAAGATGCGGCTGTCGGCTCGTTAACAATCCGCTCCACTTCCAACCCAGCAATTTTACCCGCCTGTTTAGTTGCCTGACGTTGGGAGTCGTCAAAATAAGCCGGAACAGTAATTACCGCTTGTTTAACTTCTGAGCCCAAATACTCTTCTGCATCTTTTTTAGCTTTTTGTAAAATTTTGGCTGATATTTCTTGGGGGGTACATGTTTTTCCCTCAACCTCAACCACCGCCATATCATTTTTACCTTTAACTATTTCGTAAGGAACCATTTCCCGGGCTTTTTTTACTTCTTGACTGTCATGGCGTCTGCCCATCAACCGTTTTATTGCATAAATAGTCCGCTTCGGCTCAAGAACCATCTGGCGGCGGGCTAATTCACCAACTTGACCTTCCACCGGATCAACTACAGAGGGAATTAAATTGCCTCCTTCACTGGTTGGAATAACTTTTGGCTTACCACCTTCCATAACGGCAACACAAGAATTAGTTGTTCCTAAATCAATTCCAATTATTTTACTCATTTTCTTTTTTCTCCTTTTTTTCACTTTTGCCGACAGTTACTTTTGCCGGCCTGATAACCTGATTATTTAACAAATAACCTGTTTGGGTCACATCAACAACTTCATTTTTGGGACCATCTACCATCTTAACACAATCCATCTGGTCTGCGTCAAATTCATCACCCTGAGGATTAATCTTTTCAACTCCTTCACTAGTCAAAGTTGACCAAAGTTGATCAACAGCCATTGTCAAACCCTTGTCTTTTAATTCTTTTTTTGCCCTATCTAAATCATCATAAACGTCTAAGATTTTGTCAATCAACCGGGCAGCTACCCGATCACGCCAAGTCTGCTGTCTCTGTTCGATCCTCTTGGTCAAATTATGATAATCCGCCAAAGCGTGTTTTAATTGCGCTTCCAGCTCATCAACCCTTTTATTCAATTGATTATTATCTTTATTCTCGTCTTTTGCCTTAGGCTTTTGGCCCTTGGCCATTTTATTTTTATTTTCCATATTCACTTAATAGCTGAGCAACATAATCAACTAACGGAACCACCTTAGAGTAAGGCAATCTCGCCGGACCCATTACCCCAATTACCCCTTTAACTTGACCGCCGTCATAAGTTTGATAAACAAACCCACACGGTTCCAAAAATTCCCTTTCTAGTTCTTCACCAATCAAAAGATAAAAAGGTTGTTCCATACCGTTAGAAAAAGTTTGGTCAACAATTTTAATCCAGTAATCGGTTTTATCCATTAAAGTCAAAACTGTTTTAGTCACATCAATGTCAAAAAACTCCTTATAATCCAAAAGATTAGCCACCCCATAGGCATAAAAACTACCGTCCTGCGTTGTTGACAAAGCTAGAGATTGTGTCCTTCTTGATAATTCTTTTGTTGCTTCTTCCAGAAATTTTTCAAAATTATTTCTGTAATCCCAAATTTTCTCTTTAACTCCAACTTCCTGGGCGACTGAAAGCTTTTCCGGATTCATCAGATTTTTAACGTAATATTTTAATCCCATTGAAGTCGGCATTCGCCCAGCTGAAGGATGGGGCTTTTTAAGATATCCTAATTGGGTAAGTTTACTCATTTCAGTTCTGATAGTCGCTGGAGAGACATCTAAATTGTATTTTTTTTCGACGGTCGCACTCCCCACCGGCTCTGCAGTATCAATAAATTCCTCAATAACGGACTTAAGTATATTTACTTGTCGGTTAGTTAGCTGTGCCATTTTGCTAGCAATAATTTATCACGACTGCTAAATATTGTCAAGAATATGTACTGGGCGGGTACATAGTTAACACAGAGTTTTAAAAACCCTCACAGGGACAAGGCTACTTAATATATTTTATGTACGTTTTTTGTTATTTTTACCAACTAACAATAAAAAGTAAAAAATGTTTCCCTCCGTTATTATACGACGA
>CAZBPF010000017.1:4923-11358 GCA_964493745.1 uncultured Gammaproteobacteria bacterium | reverse complement strand
GTCCAGGGGGTAGGATTCGAACCTACGAAGGGAAAACCCGCGAGTTTTACAGACTCGTCCATTTGTCCACTCTGGCACCCCTGGTTGGTATATTTTATAACAAAACGTCTATTCAAGCAAAATCTTTTGACAAAATTAGATTTTTTTCCAGAATATACCTGTTTTGGTATCCGGGTTTGATTTTACCTTCGCTGTAGCTGCTTTTTTAAAACCGAAGCTTTTAATAAAGTTTAATGATGCTTTATTGGTTATCGGTTGAAGCGTAATAGAGGCAAAAAGATTTGTGTACCCTTTTTGCTGAAGTTGGTTCACCATTTGTATAAACAATTTACTTCCGATTCCCCGGTGAAGATGGTTTGGATCAATAACTCCTAAAAAAGCAGTAGCCGATTTGGCTTCATCAAAATATAGTTTTTCCACCTTTTTGTCCCGCCAGTTAATTTTTTTCTTTTTGGGTTTTCTTTGCGGATAGGCATTCATAAAGCCGATAATTTTTTTATTCTTAATATATACAAGACCAACCAGAGATTTTATAATAATTTTTTTAACTGTTTTTGGACTTCGTTTGTAGCGTATAAAACCATTTTTTTTATCACTTTTTTTGCTTAAATAATTTTTTTCAATTAGTTGGCTGATTTTTTCTGCGTCAGCTGGTTTGGCTTGACGGATCATTTTATTTTTTATTTTCCTTTTTTAACTGTTTTAATTTCCACATAAATAACCTTGCCCGGCTTTTAACTTGTCCTTTTGGCTGGTCTTTAACAAAGTTTACGGCGTCTTCCAGCAATTGTCTCGGCGTTTCTTTGGCCAACTTTATATAAAGTGATTTATTTTTCCAGTCGTTTAGTTCTTCAGCCAATTCCAACCCGTAGGCCTGAAATTCCTTTTTAACGTATTTTTTACGTTGGTCAAGTTTATCCAAAATTTGTTGAAAGGCGGTGGATTCACCGATTTTTTTAACCATACCTAATTTTAGCATGTTAAAATTGAAATACGGGCCTGTAGGTAAACGGTATACCGCACCCTTCGCATGGGTGTGTTTCGGGTTCGATTCCCGACAGGTCCACACTATCATTCGAGTGAGGCGTAGAACGCTTCCGGGGAGATAAAGGTTTTCGGTTCGTGGACAGTATAAACGGCATCAGCTATTTCTTCTAATTTTCTTATATTTTTATGTTTATAGACGGGCAAACCGATAATAACTTTTTTGGCCTTTTTTTTACGGTAAATTTTTACAGCGTGTTTGAGTTTATCCAGTGAAGCACTGCCGTCATCAACTATAAGAATGATTTCAGCCAGAGGCTGATGGGCCTTTTGCCCAGCTGATAAAAGCTTTTTAAGATATTGGGCGATTTTTTTGCTGTTTTTAGATAAGCTGATTATTTTGGTTGGTTGAATGTTGTCGTGATTTATTTTTTCGGCTAATTGTTTTGCCGCATCAAGGCGATTTTTAAACATCAGTTGGTAATTATTAATAAGTAATAAGTAATTAGTAAAATTAAAATAGGGTTTTTTGTTGTTGGGTCTCTCCACCCTCTTTTTCATCTTCCCATATTTTTATTTTACCGTAAAGGCCGTCGTAACCGGGCTGGATTGAAACTTTTCCCAGGCGGTTCTTTTTTATTCCTTGGCTTATTTTTTTGCCGAGTATTTTAGTGATTTTTTGGTAAGGCGTTTTTATAAGTATATTTATTTCAGTGTCTAGTTGGCTTGTTGCCAAATTATATTTTTGGGCAACGGTTTTGGTTTTTACCCCGACGTTTTCCGCTTCGGCAATTATTTCTTGCAAGGGAATAAGCCGTAGAAAAGGATGATGAGTATTTTCGGGGTGACAAATAATTTTTAGTTCGTTTTCAATACAAACTTTTGGTTTAATTTTTTCTTCTCGGGATAGTTGACTAACCTGATGCATAACTCCGACGGTTAGGGGTTTACCGCAAACCGGGCAGGTGGTTCCCACTTTTTGGGTTTTTTCCGGTGAATGACAGACACTGCATTTTCGGTGACCGGTATAGTGATATTTTCCTTCTTCCGGGTGAAATTCAATTGTCATTGTAACTCGCGCCTGGGGATTATTTTTAGTTTTTAACGCGGTAATAATATTTTGATAAGTAAAATTTTTAGGTAGTTTAAAAACGGCGACTTCACGGCCAAGATTTGGTGGGCTGTGAGCGTCTGAAAAGCTGGTAATCACCCGATTATCAAGTTCTTTTATTTGCCAGTTCATTAAAGGGTCGGAAGATAAACCGGTTTCAATGGCTGTTATTTGATTAGCGTATTTACCAAAACATTCCTCAATCGAATTATAACCGGATTTTGACCCGAATAATGAAAACCAGGGTGTCCAAATATGCGCAGGAAGATAAAATATGTCGGGATTAATTTTTTGTGTCATTTTGATAAGTTTTCTTGGCGGGATGCCTAGAATTGGCCTTCCGTCAGAAGCAAGATTAAAGCCTTCTTTAGTTAAAACCCGGTTGATTTCTTCTGCCGTTTTAATGTTTGGAGCAAAAACAAGTAAATGAACTTTATGTTGGCTGTAAATAAAAGAAAGTTCAGTATTAATAATAAATTTGGGGGATTTAGTTGAGTTTTTAAGTTGATAGATTCCCTGCCTGGCTTCAGTTAGTTTTTTCTTAATATTTCTCATCCACTGCGGATGGGTAAAATCAGCGGTGGTCATTAAATCTAACCCTTTAATTTTTGCCCACTTACTAATATTTTCTAAGTTCATTTTCGGACTAACCGCTCGTGAATGTTTGGAGTGGAAGTGAAGGTCAGCGTAAATTTTCATTTATGATACCAGCCGGTAATAGGCCCCTTTGGTACTCCCTTTTTTTTCAACAATACCTGCTTTAATCAGCTTCCTAAGGTCACGCCAAATAGTGTCGTCTGAAACCATCGGTATTATTTCCCGGGCGTCAGCCATGCGCAGTGCGTTGTATTCCCTCATATACTCAACGAGTTTAATTTGGCGCCTGTTAAGCGGAATTTGTTTATTGCCTAATTTCTTTTTTAATCTAATATCTGAAGAGATGTGACGGACTTTTTCTTCAACTTTTTTTAGTTCTGTTGATAAAGCAGTAGTAAAAAACTCCAACCAGGGAGTTTGGTCCCGGTCGCTGATTTCGCCTTTTTGTAGGGAAACGGCTTGTAAAGAATTGTAGTATCCTTCAGCGTGGCGGTCAAAGTACTCTTCTAAAGCAAACAACCTTTTTATATTGTATTTCTCACGCATTAAAACTAAAGTTGCCATTGCTCGGGCAGTGCGGCCGTTACCTTCGGTAAAGGGATGGATGGCAACTAAAGTATAATGGGTTATTCCTGCTTTCAATACGGGGTGAGTTTCTTTAGTGGTTTTACTGTTTAGCCATTCAAAGAAATCTTCCACCAGGTATTCGACTTCTACCGGCGGCGGCGGTCTGAAAAAAATTTCGTCGGTAACACTATTTCTAATAGTTACTTGCAGTTGACGAAAGTGGCCGGTTTGGTTTTCCGGTACTATATCTTCAACAGTTTTTTGGTGGATATTGCAAAGGGTTTCTTTGTTGTAAAGTTTTTTGTTTGATGAGGATTGTTCGTTTAAAGTTTCAAGATGGTCCATAACCTCTCGGTAATTAATTACTTCTTGAATATCGCGTTTAGCGGCATAAACCTGTTTTCCTTCAATAACTTTAGCCACTTGGTTGAAACTCAAATCATTACCTTCAAGCTTGGTTCCGTAATGGACAGCATTCACAATTGCTTCTTCTTGGAATTGTTTTTCATAAGCCGGAATAATCGGTGAAGCGTCAATAATTGCTTTTGAGCTTTCAATTTGTGATATATTATTTAATATTTTGGTGGTGATTGTAAATTTTGGATTAAACACTGTTTACATTTTATATTGTTAACATCAACCAATCAATAACGTGCCTGGAATTTACGTTGTTTTCGATCATTTGTTTGGCAGTAATTAAAGTTTCCAGCCAGTGCTTAATTTTCTTTTTGTCAAAGTTGTCGTCCGCCAGTTGTTGGTGCAGAGTGTAAATAAACTCTTCGATATTTTCTTTTTCTAATTTTAAACCGGTATTTAGTTTTTTATCCAAACTGCTCTCAACTAATTTTTGCCACTTTTGCCAAGTTTTTTTTAGTTTTTTGTTTTCTGTTTCCGGATTAAACTTTAAATAGATTATTCGGCATCGGGAAATAATTGTCGGGAGCAGGGCGTGTTTGTTAGCGGCGGTTAAAATGATAAGTGATTTTTCGGTGTGCTCCTCAAGTGTTTTTAAAAAGGCGTTTTGGGCCTGGATAGTCATTTCTTCGGCTTGATTGACAAGAACCGTTTTTATTTCTTGTCCTTTCCAGCTTTTTTTGTTGAGAAAGGATTTAATTTTTCTTATTTGGTCGATGCCGATTGTTTTATCAGGTGATATTTCTAAAAAATCAGGATTATTATTTTTTAGTTCTATTGTTTTATTTTTAGTTAGTTCGTTGATTTTCTTTTTTTGTTGTTTAGGATTTCCGCCGATAATTAAATAGGCCATATTTGATTTTAACATAGACTATTGTTAATGAGGGTTGAATTTGGCTTGTAAATATGCCAATATGTTTATAGTAATGATAAATGAAAAGACACTAGTTGATGTTTTACTTAAAGAAGGAGCTCTTTCTGAAAAGGAAGCTAAGGAAGTTGAACTGCTTCATTTACAGTCGGATAAGAGCCAGGAGGAAGTTCTTTTAGACAAAGGGTTGGCTAATAAAAAACAGATTTTTAAAGCTAAATCAAAGCTTCACGAGATTCCTTTCGTTGACCTTGAAAAAGAGGGTTTTTCACCAATAAGTGTTTCTTATGTGCCAAAAAGTGTTGCTGAGCGTTATAACTTGGTGCCGTTTAAAGTGGATGAGGATAAAAAAGTAATCAGTGTGGCAATGTCCAACCCCTTAGATTTAGAAACAATAGAGTTTTTGGAAAAGAAGACGGAAATGTCAGTGACCGTTTATTACGCTTTGCCTGAACAGATTGACCAAATGATTGCCGACCATTATGAACAGGAGCTGACTACTCAGGTTAAGGAAGCGTTGGGTGAAACTACCAAGGTCTCCAAAAAGGATATTCCCGATTTGGACCATTTGGAGAAGATTATTCGTGAAGCGCCGATTGCTAAAGTGGTTTCAACAATTTTACAGTTTGCTTTGCGTTCTCGGGCCTCTGATGTTCATATTGAGCCGATGGAGGAAGAAACCAGAGTTCGTTACAGAGTTGACGGTATTTTACACGAAAAATTAGTTTTACCAAAAAAAATACACGAAGCAGTTGTTTCCCGAATTAAGATATTGGCGGATTTAAAAATTGATGAACGAAGAACACCGCAGGATGGAAGGTTTACTTTTATGGCTGACGGTGAAGAAGTTGATTTACGGGTTTCAACAGCTCCGACCGTTTATGGAGAAAAAGTAGTTATGCGTCTTTTAAAAAAAGAAGAAAAGATACCCACCTTGTCCGAGCTTGGTTTGGGGGGAAGGGCGCTTCAAAATGTTTATAAAGCAATTGACAATCCCCAGGGAATGATTATTGTTTGCGGCCCGACCGGCTCAGGAAAAACAACCACTTTGTATTCAGGTCTTCATAAAATTAATACGGTTAAGGTGAACACAATGACTATTGAAGATCCGGTTGAGTATCAAATAGAAGGAGTTAATCAGGTTCAAGTAAATCCTCAAGCAGGACTAACTTTTTCTTCTGCCTTACGGTCTTTTCTTAGACAAGACCCGGATATAATAATGGTTGGTGAAATCAGAGATGAAGAAACAACCCAGTTGTCTATTCATGCCGCTTTAACCGGCCATTTGGTTTTTTCTACTCTTCACACAAATAGTGCCGCTGGTGCGCCGCCGCGTTTAATTGATATGGGCGCAGAGCCATTTTTGCTTGTTTCTTCGTTAACAACTGTTATCGGCCAGCGAGTTTTAAGAAAAATTTGCCCGGACTGCAAGGAAAGTTTTACACTTGATAAGGAAATGATTGATGATATTAAATCAGTGCTTGGTGATATGTATCAAACCGCGTCCGAAGAGCAGAAAAAGAAGAGTGGAGAAAAGAGCTTAGTTTTGTGGAAGGGAAAAGGGTGCGAAAGTTGTGACGGAACCGGGTATAGAGGTAGAATCGGAGTTTTTGAAGCTATGCCGATAACGGATGAAATTGCCAAGCTAATTGTTGAAAAGGCGTCGGCCAGTGAAATTGAAAAAGTGGCCAGAAAACAAGGAATGGTTACTATGCTGCAAGACGGTTATTTGAAAGCCCTTGAGGGCATTACGACAATCGAAGAAGTTTTAAGAGTTGCCGAATTTTAATATAAAAATGAATATAAATAATTTATTAGAACTATCTTATAAAAATAAGGCCTCCGATTTACATATTTTAGTCGGAGTTCGTCCTACTTTAAGAGTTCACGG
>CAZBPF010000017.1:3125-4823 GCA_964493745.1 uncultured Gammaproteobacteria bacterium | reverse complement strand
TAGAAGAATTGAATTTGCCGAAAATACTTCACCGCTTTGTTGGTTGGAAACAGGGTCTTGTTCTGGTGACCGGTCCTTCGGGGCATGGTAAGTCAACGACTGTTGCTTCAACTTTAGACGAAATAAATAATCAAAGAAATATTCATTTAATCACCATTGAAGACCCGATTGAGTTTGTTTTAAAACCAAAAGAAGCAATAGTTTCTCAACGTGAGATAGGAAAAGATACTTTAAACTGGGAAAGGGCGTTAAGATCGGTTTTACGGGAAGACCCGGATGTTATTTTTGTCGGCGAGATGAGAGATTTAGAGTCGATTGAAATGGTTTTGAGCATTGCTGAAACCGGCCACTTGGTTTTTTCAACCTTGCATACTAATTCCGCCTCTGAAACAATTGATAGAATTATTGATGTTTTTCCTAAAGGTGTCCAAGAGCAGGTGAGGATTCAGATGGCAAATACCTTGCGGGCGGTTGTTTCACAACGGCTGATTCCGACTATTGATAAAAAATTGGTTCCAGCGGTTGAAATATTGTTGTCTAATTCAGCCGTTAAGAATTCTATCCGCGAAAATAAAACCCATATGATTAACAATATAATTCAAACTTCACTTGAAGTGGGTATGGAGCCGCTTGAGCGTTCTTTGGCGTATTGGGTCAAAGAAGGTCGGGTAGATAAAGAAGTCGCCCGTTCATATGCATTAGACCAGGAAAAATTAAATAGATTACTTGAGAGATAAAAATGATAAAGCGTTTTGCTTATAAAGCGAAAAATAACCGGGGTAAAACAGTCAGTGGAATCGTCGAAGCAAGAACACAAAAAGGCGCAATAAAGCTTTTGCAGGAAAAAAATCTTATTGTTTTAGATATTTCTGAAAAAAAAGAGAATATTTTTGATGTTTTGTCTTCAAATTTTTTCAGGCGGGTTAAAATCGGTAATTTAACCTTGTTTACTCGCCAGCTGTCAACAATGATGAACACCGGACTGCCTTTAAGTGAGGCATTGGCGCTTCTTGAAGAACAGACCGAAGGTCGTTTGTCAGAAATTATCGGGAGAGTTTTAGCAAAAGTTGAAGGTGGTTCATCCTTGGCAGAATCTTTGGCAGAAGAAGAAGGTGCTTTTAGTGATGTTTATTTAGCCTCAATCAGGGCCGGCGAAGAAGGCGGTGTTTTAGAAACGGTTTTGGAACGCCTGGCTGATAATTTAGAAAAGCAGAAAGAATTTTTAGGGAAAGTTAAGGGGGCAATGATTTATCCAATTATTATAATCATCGGTATGATCGGGGTTACTTTTATAATGATGATTTTTGTTATTCCCAAAATGATGTCTTTATACGAAGAATTTGATGCGGAGTTGCCTTTGCCGACAAGAATTTTGATGACTGTTGCTAATATTACATCCGGAAATGTCTGGGCCTTTCCGGTTTTGATTATTGGAGGAATAGTTCTTTATAAATATATCACTGCTAATGAGGAGTACAAGTTGAAGCTTGATAATTTAAAATTGAAAGTACCGATTATTGGCCCGTTGACTAAGGCGGTTAATTTAGCCGAAATAAACAGGACAATGTCAATTTTGCTCGCCGCCGGTGTATCTTTAGTGGAAGCGTTAGAAATTGTTGCCCAGACTGCTGACAATCAAGTTTATAAAAAGGCGTTGGAAGATTCAGCCGATAGGGTTGAAAAAGGAGTTCCCTTGTC
>CAZBPF010000017.1:0-3025 GCA_964493745.1 uncultured Gammaproteobacteria bacterium | reverse complement strand
AATAATATATAGTAATAAAGATGAGGGGAGGTGAAAAAATTGAATATTAAAAATAGTAAATTGAAGTTTAATTCCGGTTTTACCTTAGTTGAACTGCTTATTGTTATTGCTTTAATTGGTGTTTTAGCGGTTGCCTTAGTTGCAACACTTAACCCGATTGAGCAAGTAAACAAAGCCAAAGATGCCCGCTATAAGAATGACGCAGCAGAATTACTGGCTGCTATTGAGCGCTATTATGCTTCTAATTTGGAATATCCTTGGGTTACCGCTGGAGTAGCAGGGGATAATGACGAGGCCTGGGGGTCGGATTGTCAAGCCGCCGGAGTCGGTATTTGTCTAGCCGGCAATTGTGATGATGACGGTCGTTTGATTACTACCGGTGAGTTAAAAGATTCATTCCGAAGAAAAGAACAATTTACGACAGATGATGATATTGACATGTTGCACTTAGTTAAAGGCCTAAATAGTGATGCCGTTTACGCCTGTTTTGTACCTCAATCAGGTACTAATCGACGTAATGCGATATTAGCTGAAATTTATACAGGCGACGCTTATCAAGAGCCGGTAGATTGTCCTTCTGCACCAACTGGTTGGAGTACTTTAAACGACGCATGTTTTATGTGTGTTCCTGAAGTTGGGGCAGTTGTTGGTACTGGAGGGACTTAATGTGGCTGTATGTAACCTTTTTTATTTTCGGGGCGGCTGTCGGCAGTTTTGTTAATGTAGTTGTCGGTAGGTTTGGTAAAGAGAAAAAATGGTGGCAGGGGCGGTCATATTGCGATAATTGTCAGCGTCAATTAAAATGGTGGGAAAATATTCCGATATTTTCCTACCTCTTTCTTGGCGGACGCTGTCACACTTGCCACTCCCCTATTCCTTGGGAATATCCGGTGGTTGAATTAGCCACCGGAATTATTTATTCATTTATCATTTACCATTTTAAATTTAGTAATTTACTACTTACTACTTGCTACTTACTACTTGCTACTTTGTTGATCCTCGTATTTTTATTCGACTTTCACTATCAAATTATTCCCGACTGGTCAGTTTTAAGCTTAATCATTATTTCTCTATTAATAAATTTCAACGAATATCACCTCCAAGGTGAAATCTCCAGACACCTTGGAGGTGATATTTTAATTGGCCTGGGGGGTAGTCTCTTCTTTCTACTGCTTCACTTAATCACTCGTGGTAAGGGTATGGGTTTAGGTGACGTTAAATTTGCCTTTTTTATGGGTTTTTTCTTGGGCTGGCCTAAAATTCTAGCAGCCTTTTATATCGCCTTCTTGACGGGAGCGGTGGTTGGTGTCATACTTATTTTAATGAAGAGGAAAAAGTTTGGCCAGCATTTAGCTTTTGGCCCTTTCTTGGTTTTGGCAACTATAGTGGTCTGGTTTTTTGGCGGACAGCTGATTAATTGGGCGCAAAAATTTATATGAATAACCGAAAAAACGGCTTAACCTTAATAGAAGTAATGATAATTATGGTTATTGCGGTTAGTTTTTTAATTCTTGGTTTTGTTGTTTTATATACTCAAATTGGAAAAGGCAGAGACGCTAAAAGAAGAGACGACCTGGATCGTATAAGAATTGCCTTTGAAGATTATTTTAATGATTATGGCTGTTATCCTAGTTCAAGTGTATTGGAAGACTGCGGCAGTGATCTATTAAAGCCTTATTTGGAAAAAGTACCCTGTGATCCGGAAACTAAAGAGCCTTATCTTATTTATGTTGAGCAAGCCGCTTGCCCTTCCTGGTATATAGTTTTGACTAAAATGGAACATCTGGATGGTCTGTCTAATCCTTGTCAACCCGGGTGTAATTTTGAAAATGAAGATGATTCCTACTATTATTATATAACCAGCGGTAATGCTTCGCCTTGGGAAGTAGATGAGTTTTTAGGTTTTGGAGATAATGGTCAAGAAGAATGTACGGCAGAAACTTCGGGATGTTTTGAAATTGACGGTGAAGGAAATTGTAATAGCTCGGATAACTGTACAATTAGTGAACATTGTTTTTCTGATGATCGGTGTACATCAGTGTGTAGGATAGAATCTTGCAATTAATAATATGAAAAAGTTAGAATTTAAAACCAAATATATGAAAAAAAATACCGGACTTACTCTTATTGAGCTTCTTGTGGTCATGGTTATTTTAGGTATATTGGCAACCGTCGGGTTTGGTCAATATAAAACCAGCCAGATTAAAGCACGCGATGCCCAAAGAAAAGGCGATTTGGATAATATAGCCAGGGCTTTAGAAATGTATTACAACGACCACGAGTCCTACCCGACGTCAAATAATGGTTTAATGCAGGCGGACATTGACGGTGATGACACGGTAGAACCGATTAGTTGGGGAAGCCAGTTTTCTACGGCAGATGTGATTTATATGAAAACATTACCGGAAGACCCGGTTAGTGATTATGATTATTGTTATGAAAGCGATGCTGACGGCACTATGTTTAAAATTTATGCTAAACTGGAAAATATAAATGATAGTGATTATTACGAAACAGGATATTCCTGCAACGGCGATGATTATTATTATGGAATTACAAGTTCAAACACGACGATTTAAATTTTACATTTAACAATTAATATTTAACATTTTCAAATAGAATTCAAATATAAAATGGACAATGAACAAATGATTAAATTTCAGGATGGTTTTACACTGATTGAATTACTAGTAGTTATATTTATTATCGGCACTTTAACCGGGATTATTTTGCCGAACTTTGTCGGTTCCCGTCAGCGGGCTCGTGACGCCCGGCGTAAACAGGACTTATCAGATATTAAAAACGCCTTAAGGATGTATTATAATGATAATCAAGCTTATCCGGAAAATGTTACTGATCTTACAAGCGGCGGTAATAATGAATATATTAATAGTATACCCGAAGATCCGACTGACGGTGATTACGGTTATTGCAGGAGTGGTGACCACGACGGATTTGTTTTGTGTGCGGATTTGGAAAATGAAGGAGATAGTGATAATCTGTTAATAGGAGACAGTGATTGCGA
>CAZBPF010000016.1:0-11362 GCA_964493745.1 uncultured Gammaproteobacteria bacterium | reverse complement strand
GGTTTTAATTCTAACGCTTTTTGGTAGTATTCTTTAGCTTTCTTTTTTTTATCCAGTGTCTGATACATTTGGCCAAGGTTAAATGGGATTTTTGGATCAGTCGGAGCGAGTTTTTCTGCTTGTTTTAAAGTATCAATGCCTTCTTCAAGAAGTTCCAGTTCATAAACCGCCAAATAGTAATAAACATGGGTATGGTTTTTATAAAAATTAAGATGATACGGGGATATTTGTAAGGCCTTCAATGAATTTTGGGCTGCGGCTGATACGTATTTTTTTGCCTCTTCCTTTTGGTCGTTTTGGGTGTAGTAAGCGGCAATTTTTGCATAATTTATTGCCAGTTCGGAATAAAAATTTGGTTCCAGCGGATTTAAATTAATCGCCTTAATTAGATGGTTGATTCCTTCTTTGATAAAACCGGCTTCACCAAGTTTATCTCCTTTAGCATAGTGGTAATCGGCAAGCCAGTAGCGGGCGACAAAAGAAGTTAGTAATAAGAAGATTATAGTGATAAAGAAAGTAGCTAGTAGCTGGTAGTTGGTAGCTGGTAGTCTGTCAACCTTTAAGGTTGGGAATTCTAAACCTTGAAGGTTTATTGGAGAGCTGATAGCTGGTAGGGGATTTTTATCTGAAAAATGTTTCGAACTTGATTGCATGACCCATGCAATAGCGGGGAGAAGGAAGAATAAGAGGGAAGTGGTGACGGTGGAGAAGCCGAATATGTTCGTTATGGAAATACTTAAAAATATAAAGAATAACGAACCAATTGACCTAATTTCTAATTGCTCTAATTGACCTAATTGTTTAATTGCCCAAACGAACAATGAGATATAGAGTCCTAAATAAACTGCCAACCCCAGGGTTCCGGTAGTGGCGGCGTAATTCAAAAATTCGTTGTGGGCTTTATTGTAAAGAAAGTTCCATTCTGAAGTTAAATTATGTTCTTTAGGCCGAACCCAGTAATAAGAATAACCAAAAGTTTCCACGCCGGTGCCGATAATTGGATTTTGTCTCCATAATTTTAGTGCCCCTTTCCAGACTATTTTTCTAATATCCGAACTAGGAGTTATATTAGTAGCTGGCATCGGTAACACCTTGGAGGTGTCTGCAGAATTCACCTCCAAGGTGTTACTAACATCAGACAGGAAGGAGATATTCAGTTTGTCCTTGACCGAAAATGGAATGCCGATGATAATTGACATAACAAGGGTGATTAAAATAGCAAGGCCGATTTTTTTAAGTTTTTGGTTGTTTTTTAAATTTTGAAAAATATTGATTATCGCCCAAATTGCAAAAGGGATAATGAAGCCCAAAAAACCGGACCGGGATTTAGTGAAAAGAAGAGAGACATAGTAAATAGAAAATAGTAAATAGTAACTTGGGATAAGAGAAACTCCTCGGATGGTGTTGGTTTGCACCTCCTCCGAGGTGTTTAGGGTAAGTGTCAAGAATATCAAAATGTTTAAGTAGGCGGCAAGCCAGTTTGGCTGGCCTAAACTAGAAAAGATTCTTCTTTGAACGTCCTGAACCCAGTAATTCTTGTCAATACCAAAATGTTGGGCAATACCGTAAAGTGCGACGAGAGTGCCTCCGGCTAAAATAAATTTGATTAATTTTTTTACCTGCTTTTTCGAAAGGTTGCTGGTTATTCCCCAGTAAAGAACAAGGTAACAGAAGGTGGATAATAATCCGCCGTTGAATCTGGAATAATATCCAAAGATACTGGTATGACGGTCAATTGAAAAGATAGTTGAAATAACTTGGCTGGTTAGGAATAAAAGCAGAGGTATGTCCCAAAAAGTTCTTTGAAAAATAAGTTTCTTTTTAAAAATCATTTTCATTATCCAGGCACAAAGAATGATTATGGTGAGAAAATAGACGAGAATCATTTTATTGAACTCAAATAGTTCAGAGTTGTAAGGGGTGAAGACGAGTGGGACAAAGAAAAATAAACCGGCATATGACCAGAATATAATTTTGTTTAATTTTAACTTCATAATTTATTATTGGTTTTTTCCATCTTATCTTGGATGAAATGACAGTGCTTTAGTATTTTATATTATAATAGATTAATGTTAAACAATCTGCGATTGAAACTGGCTATTGATTTAGGCACTGCAAATACTTTGGTTGGGGTTCAGGGCAAAGGAATAATTTTGGAAGAACCGACGTTGATATCAAGAAGGTTAAAAAAACTAAGAAAGCCCGGTGAAATTGTTTCCTACGGCAGTAAAGCAAAGCAAATGATTGGCAAAGAACCACAGCAAATTGAGGTAGTTTATCTGCTGAATCAGGGAGCAATAGCGGATTTTGATGCGACAGTTGATTTTTTACAGTATCTTTTGAAATTGGCCGGTGAAATGCCTTCACGGATTCCTCGTTTTTTAAAACCGGAAGCGGTTATTGGCGTTCCAACAGGGATTACCGAGGTTGAAAAAAGAGCGGTGAGTTCGGCTGCTTTTCAAGCCGGTGCCGGGAAAGTTTTTTTGGTTGAAGAACCGATAGCGGTTGCTCTTGGTTCGGGGTTGAGAGTTGACAAGCCGGCCGGTAATTTAATTATTGACATCGGTGGAGGCACAACCGAGATTGCTGTCGTGTCATTAGGCGGAATTGTTTTAAATCGCTGTTTAAAAACAGCCGGTAATCAAATGGATGAGGCAATTGTTAATTTTATAAGAGTAAAATACGGGGTATTAATTGGTCTGCCGACTGCTGAAAAAATAAAAATTAATTTAGGCAGTGTTTTGGCAGGCAAGGATGAGGAAAATAAGACTATGGAAGTTAAGGGCCGGAATTTGGAAAACGGTTTGCCGAAAATGATTGTTGTTGAAAAAGAGGAAGTACGTGAAGCCCTTTCTCCGATAATTCAAGAAATACTTCTCGCTTTAAATGAACTGCTTGAAGAAACACCGCCGGAATTGACAGCCGATATTGCTCACCGGGGTATTGTTCTCAGCGGTGGAACTAGTCAACTTGAGGGTCTGGAAAAACTAATTGAAAAAGAAACTAAAATGCCGGTTTGGTTGGTTAAAAACCCGACTGCCGGCGTTGTTAACGGCTGTTTAGCGTTGTTGGAAAATCGCCGGCTTTTAAAAGAAGTTAGTGTTAGTTTAGCAAAATGAAAAAATTTCTATTCTTAATCGGGATCAGTTTCAGTCTTCTTATTCTGAACCATTTTGGGTTAATGAACTGGGCAAAAGGCGGTATTGGCTGGGTAACCGGCTGGAGAAAAAATATTTATAAACCGTTGATATCCGGTGAAAAAGATGGTTTAAGTGAAGACTTGGCTGAGTGCCGGGCAGATTTAATAGAACTTAATGAGGAAAATGAACAGGCCCGGCGTTTGTTGGGTACTAAAGCTAAACCGGAAACTAGTTTTGAGCTGGCTAAAATAATAAGTGTCGGCAGTGGGGAAGCAATTGTTAATTTGGATTTTCCGGAGACGGTTGAGCTTAACGCATCGGTAGTCAGCGGTCCTTTTTTGTTGGGTAAAGTAAAAAAAGTTTTTGGTCCGAGTGCAAAAGTAGAGCTGTTGACTTCGTCGCAGAGCAAACTGCCGGTAAGAATTTGGGAAAATCAGGAAAATCCAGATTCTGATTCAGAAATAAGAGGAGAAGGAGTTTTAGTCAGCGACGGCCAGAGTTTGTTTGTAGAAGAAATACTTGACAAGGATTCGGTGGAAGCCGGTAATTGGGTTGGAGCGGTAATTGAAACCGGTGATATTTTTTGGATCGGTAAAATTGAATCAGTAGCTCCTTCCGAAGATAATATTTTTCAAAAAGCGCGTCTCAAGTGGGCGGTTGACCTTCAAGAATTGGTGACTGTTGGGGTAGTAAAATAAATTAATGGCTAAAAACTTAAATATTCAACTAGTTTTTAAATGGATTTTGATTTTTATCTTTGGAGTTTTTTTTACCCGGGTTGTGGATTTAATGTTGGTCCGCGGGGCTTATTTTCGAGATTTGGCTGATAATAACCGTGTTCGTTTAGTAAGAATACCTGCAGCTAGAGGAAAAATTTTAACGCCGGAAGGAGAAGAGCTGGCATACAACAATGTTTTTTATTCAACAGTGGACGGTAATGAGATTTCACGCCAAAAGGCCTTAGAACAGGAAGCTAGGGGAGAAGAGATAAAAAAGAAATGGGTTAGAGAGTATCCTTTAGGTGAAATTACGGCGCCTTTAACCGGTTATTTGGGAGAGGCAACAGAAGAAGAAGTGGACAATAAGGAAGCCAAATTTAAATCCCTTGTCGGCCGGGCGGGTTTGGAAGAATATTACGATGAGTTTCTGCGCGGAGAAGATGGAGAAAAAATTGTTGAAGTTGGGGTTGACGAAAGGGTAATTAGGGAGCTGGGTAAAAAGGAGCCGATTCCCGGAGATGATTTAATTGTTAGTTTAGATTTGGATTGGCAAAACGCAGTTTGGAAAGCATTAAAAGGTAATAAGGGCAGTGTAGTTATTCTTGATCCTGCCGACGGTAGTATCCTCAGTATGGTTTCCAGTCCTTCTTATGATCCGAATTATTTTACTATTAAACGGGATGACCGAAAGATAAGTCAGATCTTGACTGATTCGGATAAGCCGATGTTAAACCGAGCAGTCGGCGGAGTATATCCGCCGGGTTCAGTTTTTAAAATGATAACCGCGACTGCCGGTTTAGAAAAAGGCGAAATTGACGCTGAAAAAGAAGTTGAGGATACCGGTGTATTAAAAGTCGGCGAGTGGCAGTATAGAAATTGGTATTGGACAGAGTACGGACGGAAGGAGGGAATGGTTAATTTAGTTAAAGCTATCCAACGGTCGAATGATATTTATTTTTACAAGGTCGGCGAATGGGTGGGAATAAACGCTTTAATGAATTGGGCCAAAAATTTTGGTTGGGGAGAAAAGACCGGCATAGATCTGCCTGGCGAAGCAGCCGGTTTACTGCCGACTCCGGATTGGAAATTAGAAACCAAAGGCGAGCGCTGGTTTTTAGGAAATACTTATCATGTAGCTATCGGCCAGGGAGATTTAACGGCTACACCGCTTCAAGTGGCCTTGGAAACGGCAGTTATTGCCAACGGCGGTAAGTTATGTAGACCGCATTTGTCACTGAATTCTATGGCCAACGAGGTTGACAATTGCCAACAATTAGATATTTCCCGTCAAAATATTGATCTTATTAAGCAAGGAATGGTTGACGCCTGTTCTTCGGGAGGTACCGCATTTCCGTTTTTTGAAATCAACGAAAATTTGCCTCGCCAAAGGCGGGTTGCCTGTAAAACAGGAACCGCTGAAATTAATAGTATTTCTGATGACACTCATGCTTGGTTCACTTTGTTTTATCAACCAAAGTGCTTAAAAACCTCGGAGGTTGCCGGTTCGGCATCCTGCGAGGTTGATTCAAAGCAGCAAGTAGTCATTACCGTTCTTCTTGAGCGCGGCGGCTCCGGTTCCTACGACGCTGCACCGGTTGCCAAAGAAATCATCCAACGTTACGAAGGCACGTACGAGGATCAAAAAACCACCCCAATCCCAACTGAACTTTCGGAGTAGCAGACTTTAGTCTGCGTCAGGTTACCTTCAGGCGCGCACTAAAGTGCGCTACTGCAATCCTTTGTAGTGGCGGCGTATTTTACTCTTGCAGTAGCAACCTTTAGGTCGCGTTTTTCCAATTAACGATATGTCGATGTATCATAATAGTTCAAAACTGTAGTTTAGCAATAAATATATTGACAAGTTTCTTGACAAATTTATTGCTAGTATTTATAATTGGTCATGAAGTTACAACAATTTGACCCAAGAGTGGTTTCCATCACTGATTTAAGAAGGGATATTGATACTTTAGAGGATGTTTTAAAGTCGGAAGAGGAGGCATGGGTTACTAGAAATCAGAAGGTTATGTTTGTTGCTTTAAAACCCGAAAAATATAAAAGAATGGTTGGGAAAAACGCCAAGATAAGTCAAGCAGTAAGTATGGTCTCTGAGGTTAGAGAAAAGTATGGAAAAGATAAAGAAGTAAGCGTTTCGGATTATGTGGTTGAGATGAGAGAAGAAAGGAAAAAGAAGTGGGAGAAAGAGTAGTTCTTGATACTTCGGTTATCGTTAAATGGTTTGTTGAAGAGGTAGATTCTGCTCGGGCAAATCAGATTCTTAAAATGTATCAAAGGAATGAAGTTGGAATTGTTGTTCCGGAGATCGTTTGTTTGGAGTTGATTAATGCTTTAAATTTTGGGGCAGGTTTTAACGAGAACGGAATAAGGGAAGCTTTAACTGCCTTTGTAAATTTAGATTTGCAAATGGAGCCTTTGTTTGATTTTTATTTTAGCAAGTTAATAGATATTATGAGTGATTATCGTATTGCTGCTTACGACGCTTATTTTATTGTTGCAGCTAAGTCAAAACAGATTGATTTGATTACTGCGGATAAAAAACACCATCTAAAAGAAATATACTCTCGAATTAAATATCTGGATGAAATTAACTTTTAGAATAAATCTTTCTGATTGGAAATAGCTTGTAAATCCACCCTGGGGGGATTGATCCGATGTAATAGCAACCTTTAGGTCGCGTTATTTTGTCTGTTATAATATTCCATGCGGTACACAAACTTGTTTGGGCAGAGCCAAAAAACTGTTCCGGCTGATGCTCAAATTCCCAGTCACAAACTTCTTTACCAGGCCGGATTTATTCGCAGGTTTACCACCGGCAGGTGGGCTTTTTTACCTTTGGGAATGAGGGTTTGGGAGAAGATATACAAGATTATTGATCAAGAAATGAAAGCGATTGACTGCCAAAAATTAGAAGTGCCAACCTTACAGCCGATTGATATCTGGAATAAAACTGACCGGGTTGAAGTTTTCGGCGATGAAATGCTTCTTGTTGACGACCATTACGGAACTACTTTTACACTCGGGGCAACAGCCGAGGTAATGATGGCGGAATTGGTTAAAATGTTTCAACCTTCTTACCGCGATTTGCCGATTGATATTTATCAGTTTTCTAAAAAATTTCGCGATGACAAGCGTCCGCGCGGCGGTTTACTGCGGGTTAGGGAGTTTGTGATGAAAGACGCTTATACTTTTGCCGCTGATAAAAAACAATTTCAAAAATCGTACGACAAATTTTATCAGGCATATTTAAGAATCGCTGAAAAATTGCACCTTGGCGTTCAGCCGGTTATTGCTGACTCCGGAGCAATAGGCGGTTCCGTTTCTCACGAGTTTATGGTTGAAAGTGAACACGGGGATAATACATTTTTTGTTTGTGACAACTGCGATTATGCCGCTAACCAGGAGCGGGCAGAATTTGTCCGTCAGGAAAATAATCCTGATGAGGAGATTAAAGAATTTAAAATTATTGAACAGCCGGAATGGGTGTTGACGATGGAAGATAATATCAAACATTACGGCGAACCGAAATGGCGGTATTTAAAAAATGTTGTTTACCGGGGCAGTGACGAAAAGCTTTATATTGCCTCACTTCGCGGTGACCAAGATGTTAATGAAACTAAACTGGCCCGATATTTAGGAATAAAATCAGTTAAAGCGGCTGGGGAAGCTGATTTAGAGGAGTTGGGGACAAAACACGGTTATGTTCATTCATGGGGTGAAAAGGGAGCCGTTTATGTTGGCGATATCGGCCTAACTAAGGTTAAGAATTTTATCGGCGGCCAGAAAGAAGAAAAAACCGACTCGGTTAATGTTAATTACGGGCGTGATTTTGAATATGACCATTTAGCAGATATTGCTGAGGCCAAAGAAGAGAGCTTGTGCGCCAAGTGTAAAAAGGGAAAATTACATGAAAAGCAGGGTTACGAATGGGGTCATGTTTTTAATATCGGTCATGTTTATTCCGGACCTCAAAACTGCACTTACACCGCTAAAGACGGCAGTGAAAAACAGCTTTGGATGGGGTCCTATGGGATTGGCATTGGCCGGTGTATGGCTTTGATAGTTGAAACCCACCACGATAAGAAGGGTATGATTTGGCCGGAGATAGTTGCGCCTTATAAGTATCATTTGGTTGGATTGGATTTGCATGATCAGAAAGTCAAGGAAAAAGCCGAAAAAGTTTATAAAATGCTTAAAGACGCAGGAGTAGAGATGCTTTACGATAATCGGGAAGATATTTCACCTGGTGAGAAATTTGCCGACGCTGATTTAATCGGCTGTCCGTATCGGCTGGTTATCAGCTCAAGAACAGTAGAAAAAAGTAAAATTGAGCTTAAAAAAAGAAATGAAAAAGAAACTAAACTGGTTGGTTTGGAAGATTTAACTTAATCCTCTTATTCGCAAAATCGACTGGCCTCTTCTTTTGTAATTTGTCCTGATTGAACTAATCGTTTTAAATTTTTATTGAACCTTTGTATTTCCTTTACCCGTAACTCTTTGTCATAATTGTAGTTTTCAGGTTGTTTTTTTTGCCTTAATAAATTGGTGTGCTCTATAGCGGGGGCTCCACGGCCTGGTTCGGGTAGAGGACAGTCTCCAGCTGGCGCCGCATAAGTCATGTTGAAATCTCTTTCTAAGCTATTTTTAGTCATAATTTAATTTTACTAAATAGTTAGGTAGTAGTCAATATTATAGGACTGCATTTGACAACAGGTCGGTTAGATTGTTGACAACTTGAAAAAGTAATAATATAATACTAGTATGAAAGTTGTAAATGTAACAACAACAAATCAGAAAGGGCAGTTGGTTATTCCCAAGAAAATGAGAGACAAGTTGGGTATTGATTCCAGTGTACCTTTGAATCTAGTTTTAAGGGATAACGGCATTTATATTGCTCCGATTGAGGAAGTTATAACTAAGGTTGAAAAAGAGGACTCCTATCTAGATTTACTTGCCAAAACTAAAGGCGGCTGGGCCAAAACAGAGGATTGGAAAGAAACAAGAAAAAAAAGAAAAGGAATTGAATTGGAGGCTTCCGAAGAGAGAAAGAAAAAATGGTAATTTTGGATACGAATGTAATCATTGACCATTTAAGACAAACAGGGAAAAAAGAAACTGTTTTGATGAAGTTTATCTCAGACCAGCCGAAAGAAAAGTTAGCATTGTCTGTTGTTAGCGTTCAGGAGTTATATGAAGGAAAAAGCACTAGGAACGAAAAAGAAGAGCAGCTGCTGTTGGCAACAATTAGTCCGTTGCGTATTCTCCCTTATACTTATAAAATTGCTAAATTAGCCGGGATGATTGCCCGGGATTTAGGCAGGCCGATTGAGCTAGCTGATGCTGCAGTTGCCGCTACAGCAGTAACCAACGGCGCGGATTTGCTGACTTTAAATCAAAAAGATTTTCTAAACATCCCCGACTTAAATTTAATTGATTTTTAACTTTCGTGTACAAAAGTGTCTCTAATTAGTTTTTCACCTTTTCTACCAGCTACTAACTACTAGATTTCGGCTTCTTCCATGAAGACCAGTCGCAGGAAGGCCAACGGGAGCAGGAGAAAAACTTAGCTCCTTTTTTAGTTTTTTTGATGATTACGTCAGCTTCACATTTCGGGCACTCAAAACCGGCTTTTTTATTAAAATCGGCAGTGTATTTGCATTCCGGAAACCGGTCGCAAGCCAAAAACTTACCGTATTTGCCGACGCGGATTACTAGGTTGCCTTCTTTACACTGAGGACATTTTTTATCAGTTTTTTCAACCGGCATTTTAACCCGTTCAGCTTCTTCTTCTACCTTTTCAGTTTTTTGATGAAAAGGTCCCCAAAATTCAGAAATTACCGGCTGCCATTTTTCTTCACCGGCGGCAATATCATCTAAATAATCTTCCATGTCTGCGGTAAATTCCAAGCTCATGATGTCCTCAAAGTGTTCAACCAAAAAATCGTTGGTAACTGTACCGATAACAGTCGGTTTAAACTGACGTTTTTCTTTTTCAACATAATTACGGCTGCGGATAGTCGAAATAATCGGGGCATAAGTTGACGGTCGTCCGATACCGTAATCTTCAAGTTCAGCAATTAAACTTGCTTCTGAATACCGGGCCGGTGGTCTTGTTTCATGTTCCGTGATGCCAAAAGTATCCGAGGAAATTATTTGACCTTCTTCAAGTTTAGGGAGTAAGTTTTCGGCTAAAGTAACCGGATAAACTTTGGCAAATCCGTCAAATTTAACTTGACTGCCGCGGACGCGGAAAAGATATTTGCCGTTTTCCAAGTCAACACGAGTTTTGGCTAATTTCGCCGGTGCCATTTGGCAAGAAATGGTTCTTTTCCAAATCAAATCATAAAGCTTTTGTTCTTTCTTATTTAACTTTTCACTTTTCACTTTTAACTTTTCACTTACGTCTGTAGGCCGTATTGCCTCATGTGCTTCCTGGGCGACTTTGGATTTTGTTTTATAAAATTTAGGTTTCTCCGGCAGATATTTACTGCCGTATTTGTCTTTAATAACATCCCTGGCCTTGAAAATAACATCTTTGCTTAAGTTTGTTGAATCAGTTCGGTGGTAAGTAATATGTCCGTTTTCAAATAGAGATTGAGCGATGGACATAGTGTATTTAGCTGACCAATGGAATTTATAGGCGGCATCTTGAGTTAAAGTGGAAGTAGTGTAAGGAGCAAACGGATAACGTGATTTATCTTTTTTGGTAATTTTTTTAATTTTAAATTTAGATTTAAGATCCTGAATAACTTTTTCCGCTTTTTTAGGACTGTCATGAATAGTTTTCGTTGAAGTGTGTGTGCCGGCAAAAAGGTCTGTTTTGGCTCGAATTGAAACGCCTTTTCCGTCAACTTTAACCAGATTGGCAACAAATTTCTTATCAAAACTGGCCCAAAGTTTATAAAATTCCTCTTCTTTAAATTTTTCAATTTCGCGTTCACGCTCAACAATTAATCGTACAGCTACTGACTGTACCCGGCCGGCGGATAAACCGCGTCGGATTTTTTTCCAAAGAAGAGGAGAAAGCGTATATCCAACTAAACGGTCTAGAACTCTTCGGGCCTGTTGGGCGTCAACCAAATCCATGTCAATTTTGCCTGGTTCTTCCATTGCTTTTTGAATTGCAGTTTTAGTTATTTCATGAAAAGTTACCCTTCGAAATTTACCATTTGTCCATTTATCATTTAATATTTTTGTTACATGCCAGGCAATCGCTTCACCTTCACGGTCCGGGTCGGGGGCAAGATAAATCTCACTTGCTTTTTCAGCCGACTTTTTCAATTTAGTTGCATATTTTTGTTTATTTTTACCAACGGTATAGTTTGGTTCAAACTGATAGCCGCCGTTTTTCTTTTCAATTTCTACACCAAATTTACTTTTTGGTAAATCACGCAAATGCCCCATAGTGGCAACGATGTTAAAATCCTTGCCAACGTACCGCCCGATTGTTTTTGCTTTAGTTGGTGACTCGACAATAATTAGTTTTTT
>CAZBPF010000015.1:0-11625 GCA_964493745.1 uncultured Gammaproteobacteria bacterium | reverse complement strand
GGACAAGTCCCCTTAACCTTCCGGCACTGGACAGGCTTCAGCCCCTATACATTCCCTTACGGGTTTGCAGAGACCTGTGTTTTTGGTAAACAGTCGCCGAACACTCGTTAGCTGTGGCCTCGATAAATCGAGGCAAGGCATCTCCCAAAGTTACGCCTAGCTATTTTGCCGAGTTCCTTAACCTCCCTTTTCCCGCGCGCCTTGGTCTACTCGACCTGCCTACCTGTGTTGGTTGTGCGGTACGGGCACAATTACTTCTCCTTACGAAGCTTTTCTCGGCACCAGAAACCAGTCAGGTTCCCTCGACCCGAAGGTCGGAGTTCTTGCCAACCTCGCCTTAATCGAGTCAAACTCGACTTTGCGTTTCAACGGATTTGCCTATTGAAACTAACTTGGTTGACCAATGGAGCAATTTCACTACTCCACCTAACTTATCCTAATGCGTCACTCCCTAAGTAATAACGAAATAATTATGGGGTCAGAATATTAACTGACTGTCCATCCCCTACTCCTGTCGCTCCTAGCGACAGTAAATCCTAAATCCGAATTTCGAAACTCTAAACGTTTTGAAATTAATATTTTAAATTTTGATATTGTTTAGTATTTCGATATTAGTGCTTCGAATTTTCAGGACTGTCGCCACAAGCGACAGGACTGGGGTTAGGCCCCGCCTAACCCAACGCTGACGAACATTGCGTTGGAAACCTTAGGCTTTCGGCGTTCCGGATTCTCACCAGAATTCTAGTTACTTATGCCGGCATTCTCACTTCCCAGCGCTCCACTAAACCTTACAGTTTAACTTCACTGCCCTGGGAACGCTCCCCTACCAATCTTGTCCAAAGGACAAGATTCTCCGTCTTCGGTGGCTTGCTTTAGCCCCGTTAAATTTTAGGCGCGATCCGCCATCGACCAGTGAGCTATTACGCTTTCTTTAAAGGATGGCTGCTTCTAAGCCAACCTCCTGGCTGTCTGTGGTGAACCACTTCCTTTGCCACTTAGCAAACACTTAGGGACCTTAAACGGGAGTCTGGGTTCTTTCCCTTTCGCCTGACCAGCTTAGCCCGATCAGACCGACTTGTTCTATTAAACTTTTCCAGTATTCAGAGTTTGGTTGAGCACAAGGCATTCCTGCCCTGCGCCCATCCAGTGGCTTTACCCCTGAAAAAGACCATAGAACGCTATACCTAAATATATTTCGGGGAGAGCCAGCTATCTCCGAGTACGATTAGCATATTGCTCCAAACCACAGGTCATCCAAAGGGTTTGCAGCCCCTACTGGTTCGGGCTTCCCCCTGACTTTCGTCAGAGATCACCCTGCCCATGGTTAGTTCACTCGGTTTCGGGTCTTATGCTAACTGCTTATCGCTCTATTCAAACTTGGTTTCCCTCTGCTTACCCGAGTTAAACTCGGTTAAACTTGCAGTCAACAAAAACTCGCCGGCTCGTTCTCCAAAAAGCACGACATAACTCGTCCTACAGACGAGAAAATCCAAATAGATTTTAAACTCGAAATCCGAATTTCGAAATCCGAAATAATATCTAATTTTTAAAAAACTAATATCTAAACATTTAAATATTAAATATTCGAATTTTAAATTTGTTTCGTATTTCGTATTTGGTTCTTCGAATTTTCCTGTTGAATTTCCTTGTCCGTAGGACAAGCGCTGTCTGTTTGTTAGCAAATAGTTTCAAGTTGCTATTTCACTCCCCTCCCGGGGTACTTTTCACCTTTCCCTCGCGGTACTAGTTCACTATCGGTCAACAAGAGTATTTAACCTTGGAGGAATGGTTCCCCCAGATTCACTCAAAATTAATCGAGTTACTTAGGAATCCGGCCAAATAATTCTTACTTTCGCATACGGGCCTTTCACCCTCTATGGAAATCTATTCCGAGATTTTCTGCTAGTTAGAATTATTTTTACGCTGGACCCTACAACCCCCCGCGCTCTGCACGAGAAAATCCGAAATCCGAATATCGAAACCCTAAACAATATCTAATTTTTCAAACACTAATATCTAAACGTTTAAATATTAAATATTCGAGTTTTAAATTTGTTTCGTATTTCGTACTTGGTACTTCGAATTTCCTTGTGCAAAGCACAAGGTTTAGGTTCTTCCCATTTCGCTCACCGCTACTAAGGGAATCATTATTATTTTCTTTTCCTCTGGGTACTAAGATGTTTCAGTTCCCCAGCTTACCCGCCCGCGCAAAGCGCGAGCTCCGAGTGCTTGCACACTCGTGGATTATTCCATTCGGACACCGCCGGATCAAAGGTTGTTTGGCACCTCCCCGACGTGTTTCGCCGCCTACCGCGTCCTTCTTCGGCTCTTGTTACCTAGGTATCCACTATTTGCTTTAATACTAGAATTATTGTATGTTCCGGCCGTGTACCACAAAGGATACACGGTTGATTTCATGTGCCAAAGGCACATGAGAAATACGTCATGTACCAAAAGGTACATGATAAATGATGCACGGTATAGTACGTCATCAATAACTTGTCAAAGTGCAAAACAACCGCCGCCGCACAAGGCTTTGGCGAGTTAAAAAAACCGGGACAAATTGTCCCGGTTACCTAAATACATCAATGAGCTAGTTTAAGCTATAATATTCTCCGCTGAAAAATTTGATAGTTTAAGTTTTTTCTCATTATTTTTTTGATATATTTAGGAAACCGAAACAAAAAATCCGGCCGCCAGACTTTTAATATCTGGTAGATGTATTATATTAATAGTATAAGTAGAAGTCAAGCGGTTGGTTGTAAAAAATATAAATACAGTTTTTCCCCATTTTTATTTTGGAAATGGTTAATAGTTATTAGTTGTTTAATATAGTAATAGTATTAGTATAGGCGGTGGAAATGTGTATTGTTAGGTTACTGTCAAGAGTAAATTGGACGTTAATAACTCAGTTAATAAATAGTTTTTGCCAACGAAATTTAAAAATCAATATTTTATATCTGATAATTTTCTACTTGCCAGCGACTATAGGAGGTGGAAAAAGAGAGAATTTTGGGGATTAAATTGTGGACAACTAAACGCGTTTTGTGGAATATTAAGCATAGATCTTTTTTCTCATTTCCAAAATATCATGTCGAATTTCTTGGTTGGTGGAAAACAGCCGATCTATTTTTTCTTCAGAGTACATAATCGTTGTATGGTCACGTCCCCCTAAAATTTCCCCAACTCTTTTTAATGGATATTCTAGTTCTTTACGTAAAAGATAAGCGGCAATGTGGCGAGCAGTAGCGATTTCTTTTTTTCTTGATCTGCCTTTAACTTCTTTTGTTTTAAGGTTATAATGTTTGGCAACTATCGATAAAATTCGACGATAAGAAATAGTTCTCCTTTTTTTAGATTGTTTTTTAATTCCAAAAAAGTTTTTCACATAGTCCAAATTAAGACTTTGGTTATCGGCGTTGGAAGCAGCAGCAATTTGAGTCAGTTTGCCTTCTAGTTCACGAGCGTTTGATTCAATTGTTTCAGCAATAAAAGTAACGGCGTCATCGGTTATATTAATATTTCGCTGTTCTGATTTTTGTTTTAAAATTGCTACCCGCATTTCAAAATCCGGCGCTTGAATATCAACGGTTAACCCGCCCATAAATCGTGAAGTTAATCTATCTTTAAGGGGTTGTATTTCTTCCGGCTTTCTGTCTGACGTAAGGACTATTTGTTTTTGATTCAAATACAAATCATTAAAAGTGTGAAAAAATTCCGTCTGAATATATTCTTTTCCGGCAATAAATTGGGTATCATCAACCAAAAAGACATCGACATTTCTATATTTATGTTTAAATTTATTTGTAGTTTGTTCTTTTAAAGAGGCAACTAACTCATTTCCAAAAGTTTCTCCGCTGATACAAAGAACTTTCCAGTCGGAGTGATCGTCTAAAATTCGATTGCCTATAGCGTGAAGTAAATGGGTTTTACCGACTCCGACTCCTCCCCAAATAAATAACGGGTTGTAGGAGTTACCCGGCTGTTTAACAATTCCTTGTGCGGCAGCAAAAGCAAAGTGGTTGGTGTCACCGACTACAAAATTATCAAAATTAAATATAGGGCTAAGACCTGAACGTTTATTGAAAGAGTTACTGGGTTGGGGAGTTTGCGAGGTGCTGACTTTCTTGTTTTCTTTAAACAAAGGTCCGGTATTGGAATCTTGTTTTGCTTTTTCTTTTTCGACTTCAAACTCCAGCTTAGATTGTTCACCGGTTTGCCGATCCAGTGCTGCTTGGACTAAGCTGGCGTATCTTTTTTTGATTAAATCCGCCAGATAAGAATTAGGACAAACAATAGTTGCTGTTTGATTTTTATAACTTTTGAGCTTGGTATTTACAAATAAAGTAGTAAAAATAGTTTTTGACAATGAAAGTTTAAGTTCGGCTAGTACGCTGGACCAGAGCGAGTCTAAATTTTGTTTCACAAAATATTTTTTAATTTCTAACAATGTCAGCTGGCAGGAGTTATCAACATTGTAGAGTTTTTATCCACAGTTGACAAGAGGCAATTTGCAGTTGACTTATGTTATAATCATTTTCATGGCGCTGCCAAGAGAGTTTCGGCTTAAAAGAAGAAAAAATTTCAAAAAAATTAAAGGTAAGGGCCAAAAGGTACACACCCCTTTATTTGTGGTTTTGATTTTAAAAGGGCAAAAAGAGGGGCCGAAATTCGGATTTGTAGTTTCCAAAAAAATTGACAAAAGAGCAGTTTATAGAAACAAAATCCGGCGGCGGTTAAGTGAAGCAGTAATTGGTTTACTACCCGAGATGCGAAAAGACATTTATGCCCTTTTTTTAACCAAAAAAAGTATAAAAGGCGTTGATTATCAGGAAATTAAAAATGAAATTAGCAAAATTAGCCAATTATTCCAACAAAAAGACGTGCGTTAAAAGTTCGGAGAATATGCGGAGAATAAAAATTGACCTAATTAACCTAATGTATAATTAACCTAAAAAATACCCAATGACAAAAGTACCAAAAAAAATATTATGTTTAGAAATTAGAGCAATTAGAAATTAGGATTTTAGATTCATGTGGAATACATTACTATTTCAACCATTATTAAATGCGCTGATTGCCTTTTACCATTTATTTGGCAATTTGGGCTTGGCAATAATTAGTTTAACTGTATCTTTGCGGACTATTCTTTTACCTTTAACTTTACCGTCATTGAAAACCGCCCAAAAAATGAAAGATATCGGCCCTAAACTGGAAAAATTGAAAAAAAAGCATAAAGACGATAAAGAGGCGTTGGCAAAAGCACAAATGGCGTTATATCGGGAAGAAGGCATTAAGCCCTTTTCGGGATTTGTTCCCCAGATATTGCAAATAGTTATCTTAATTGCTCTTTATCAGGCCTTTCGCCGGGTATTGGGGAATAACGGAAGTATTGATAAGCTTAACGAGCTTTTATATTCATTTTTAAAACTGCCTGAAGGTGCCCAATTAGGATTAAGATTGTGGTATCTTAAGCTGACTGAGCCGGATATGATTGAAATTTTAGGTAAAAAAGTTCCCGGTTTTTTTGTTATTGGTGCGGCAATTTCCCAATTTTTATCGGCTAAAGTAATGATGCCGGCAGTAGAAAAAGAAAAAGAAGCGGCAAAAGAAACTGAGGATAAAGGTGACGATTTTGCTTCAATGATGAGAACGCAGTCAATGTATTTATTCCCATTGATGACGATATTTATCGGAACTCGGTTTCCTTCCGGCCTAGCCCTCTATTGGTTTACTTTTAGTTTGTTTAATTTAGGTCAACAGTTTATAATAAAAAGGCTAACGCCTGGTAATAAGTAATTGGTAGTTAGTAATCGGGGATAATATAATATGGGTATGAAGAAAAATAAAATCGAATTGGTTGAAAGTTTAGCCGCGAAATTATTTGAGAACCTTGGTCAAGAGGTTAAAATAGACGTTATTGAAGAGGACGAAACAGTGAAGGTAAATATGTCTGCCGAAGATCCGGGGCCGTTAATTGGATTTCATGGGAAAACATTGTCATCGATTCAGTTAGTTTTAGGGCTAATGATTTTTCAAAAACTAGGAGAATGGCAGCAAATAGTGGTTGATGTTGAGGGATATCGCAAAGAGCAGGCGGATAGGTTGCAGGGTATTGCCCTAAATTCCGCAAAAAGGGCCAAGTTTTCTGGCCATCCGGTAGCTTTATCGCCAATGACCCCGTTTGAACGGCGGGTTATTCACATGACTTTAAACGATGACCCTGATGTAACTACTGAGTCTGAAGGCGAGCCGCCTCGCCGCTATGTGGTTATAACCCCTAAAACCAGCTAACTACTTGTATTAGCAAGCTTTAGCTTGCGTCAAGTTTCTACAATCGGATTTTCGGCTAAGTATTTTTCGACTGTGTTTTTTAGGAAAGTTTTATTTTCTTCATCCGAATATTTTTTGTCGACAAACTCAATTTCAGTAATTTCCAAATCTTCAAAGTACGCTAGTTGTTCTAAAAACAAAATTTGATTAAACTCACTGCCGAATTTTTTCTCTGCTAGTTTGATTAATTTTTCTAATGACAGGTAATTATGCTTTAAAATATAAAACAAATCTACATAATCTCGCCATACTGCTCGTCTGCCTAAACTAGCCGATTTATCAGCGGCGATGTCTTCTATTGACGCCAATGAAATGGATGAAGTTTCAATTAAAGGTTGAAGTTGTTGGTACCAGTAATAAACAAAATCAAGTTTTATGTTATTTGGTGTTATCATGCTGATTTGATCACTTGATTCGCGGATAATATCAATATTCTTGCCAAAGAGGGTTTGGCATTTTTTTATGAGTGTTTTTGTTAAAGGATTATCGACGAAAATATCAAAATCAAATGACTTCCGATGATAAATTTGCAAAGAAAGCGCTGTTCCACCGGCAAGATATGCCGGCGCAAATTCACCAAGTTTTTTAAAAACTTCTTTTCTTTGTTTATCTAGTATTTCTAGGTGTATTTCTGACATAGCGGTTGGGATTTAAATCTTTATTAGTTAAGTTCAAGACATAATTTTTTAAGAAGTTAAACCGGGATGGGGTGTAATCCTTTATTGGATGGTTAAGAAAAATTTTGTTTATTGTTTCCGTGGAATAGGTTTCAAACAGCCATTCCAGCATTTTCCGGTTGCCAAGCGACAAAACCTGATTAATTATGTAGGTTTTATCTCCTTCTAAATCTAAATTGTTAATATCCACCGACCACAGCACTCCCTGCAGGAATGACGGAATTCTTTTTCTAGCCATACTATATTATACAATAAAATTTCCACCTGACTTCTTAATATAATAACGCGCACTAAAGTTCGCTACTACGTTTGTAATAGCGGACTTTTCAAGCTGAGGCCGATGGTCCTCTGGACCAAGTCTGCGTCATATATAATAGTATATGAAGAAAATTATTAATAAGAGCGCCTATCGAGAGTATGAAATAAAGGATAAAATTGAGGCGGGAATTATTTTAACCGGTGCTGAAGCAAAAGCAATCCGAACGCGCGGTATTCAGCTAAAAGATGCCCTTGTTAAAATAATTAACGGCCAGCCCTATTTAATTAATGCCATTATTAATCCTTATCCTTTTGCCCGCAGTGAAGATCAGAAAATGGATCGGAGTCGGAAACTTTTGCTAAAGGAAAATGAAATAAAAAAGCTCATCGAAAAGAAAGGACAAAAATTGACGGTTGTGCCTTTGGCGTGTTATACTAAAGGCCGTTGGATAAAAGTTTTGTTGGGTATAGGAAAGAGAAAAACTAAGCATCAAAAAAAGCAAGATTTAATTGAAAAAGAAATTGATAGAAAATTGCAGAAGCAATTTAATGTCTAATTGATCTAATTAATCTAATTGACCTAAACAAATTGGGTGATTGGAAAATTGAAAATTTTTTAGAAATTAGGAATTAGGATTTTGGATTTTGGATTTGGGGATGTAATTGGTTCGACGGAAAAAGCACGTTTAAAAACAGCAAGCTCTCTTTGGTAAAAGAGGTTAAACAGACCAAAACAAACATGCCAACGAGTCTATCGAAGGCTCTCCGGCATTTGCTGCTAGTGACTTCGCAGTTGCAGTAGCATAATTGCTCGGAGCATCTGTTCCGCTGATGTCTAGGCGGTGGGATTAGGTGACAATTTACTAGACTTTTCCTTTTTAAGTTGGCCGTTTAAAAAGGGGAATATAATTGGCCAGTGCTGATAGAAGTTTTGAATATTGTCTAGCTGTCAGTAAGAACTAAAATATTCTAAGCTTGTAGACGTTTTTATCGTATTTTTCTGGACCCGCGGTCACTCCGCGGCATCTCCACAGAGACAATGACTAATTGTTAATGGCTAATGATTAAATATTAGTCATTAATCATCAATCATTAATCATTTTAACTATGGCAAAAAAAAAGATACAAACTAAAAAAGAAACAAAAAAGAAATCGGTTGAAAGCCAAAGGCCGGTCTTGAAAGTAAAAAAACGTGATATTACCGGCCGGAAAGTAAAAAATTTAAGAAACCAAGGGATTATTCCGGCAATCATTTACGGCCGCGAGGTTGATTCACTCAACGTAAAAATTGATTTGCATGAAGTTAACGAGATTTTTAAACGGGCCGGGGAGACGAGCTTGGTTGATATAAAGGTTGAAAGTGAAAAAAAGAAAAGGCCGGTTCTTTTAAAAAATCTTCAGTATCATCCGGTAAAAGACAATCTAATCCATTTGGATTTGCATCAGGTTGATTTAAGTCAGAAAGTAACCGCGGAAGTGCCGGTTGAATTGGCAGGAAAATCTCCTGCAGCAGAATCCGGTGAAGGGGTTTTAGTTCGGTTGGTTGACCAATTGGAGGTTGAAGCCCTTCCTACGGAATTGCCGGAAAAGTTTGTTGTTGACGTCAGTGGGCTTGAAAAAGTTGATGATGCAGTAACCATTGCTGATTTGGAAGATATTTCAAAAGAAGTTGAAATAAAAGCGGAAAAAAGCCAAATTTTAGCTAAGGTTGAACCGCTTCTTGAGGAAATCGAAGAACCGGTTACCCCGGAAGAGGAGCTCTTGGTTGGTGAAGAAGAGTTGGTTGAAGGTGAGGAAATGTTGGAAGGGGAGGCCGCGCCGCAAGCCGCGCAAGCAGAAGAGGGAGAAACTGCTGAAGGGGAAGTTCAGCCCAAAAAAGACCAAGAAAAAATCGAAAAATAATGAAACTAAACAAGCTTAATTTAGTTGACTTTCGTAACTACACGAAAAAATTTAAATTTTCAGAACAGTTAAATTTAATTGTTGGTCCTAATACTTCCGGCAAAACAAATCTTTTGGAATCAATTTATCTTCTTGCTTCCGGAGAAAGTCTTCGAGCTACAAAAATAGAGGAAATGATTCGTTGGGGAAAATCGCTGGCCTTGGTTGAAGGATTTGTCGCCGATATTTTTTTAAAAATTGCTCTACAAACAGAAAAAGATAAAGTAACAAAACAATTTTGGGTAGATGATGTGGAAAAAAAGAAATCGCAGTTTATAAAAGAATTCAGTGCGGTAATTTTTAGACCGGAAGATATTCGAATGATACAGGGCTCGCCCAGCCGCCGCCGCAGTTTTTTGGACGACGTTTGGTCAAGTTGGAGCTGGGAATATTATCAGCCGCTGTTGACTTATAACAAGGCAATTATTCGGCGTAATCGTGTTTTAAGAAGAATTCAAGAAAGAAAAGCTAAAAAAGAGGAGCTTTATTTTTGGTCTAAAACATTAGAAAAAAACGGAGAAATACTTCGTCAAAAACGTGAGCAGTTTTTAGAATTTGCTAATTATTACTGGCAAAACCAAAGAAGTGAATTTTCTCATCTGCAGGTAGAATATCAATCTAGTCCGGTAACAGTAGAGCTTTTAGAAGATTCTTATCAAAAAGACATTGACCGGGGAGTTACGACTATTGGCCCCCAAAGAGATGATTTTAAAGTTTTGAGTTCTGAATTTGGCGATCAGCCCAAGGATGTTGGTATTTGGGGTTCACGCGGTCAACAGCGGTTGGCGACTTTAGCACTTAAGTTATCCCAACTTGCTTTTATTGAAGATCAACAGGATAAAAAACCGGCCCTGCTTTTAGACGACATATTTTCGGAACTAGACCAGTCAAACCAGGAATTAGTTGTTTCCCTTTTACCCCACTACCAAACATTTCTCACTCTTACCGAAGATATCGCTGTTCCTTTCCAAGCCAAGGTAATCAAGCTTTAGCCCTTGATGTTGCCGATTGGGTGGAATTTGGCAATCGGAGTGGAGATGCCGGTTTCGGAAGCCGCTTTAATTACTTCGTTAATATCTTTATAGGCGTGGCCGCCTTCTTCAGCTAATCCGGAGTAGGAAGCAGTGCGAACGTAAATGCCTTTGTTTTTAAGCTTTTTTTGTAATTGTTTGCCTCTGACTTCTTTTTTGGCCTGCGTCCGTGATTTGGTTCGACCGGCGCCGTGGGAGGTTGACCCGAAAGTTAACTCTTCGGCTTTTTTAGTTCCAACCAATAAATATGAAGCGGTTTCCATTGACCCGCCGATAATTACCGGTTGATTTTCAAATGACCTTGTCGCCCCTTTTCTATGCACGAGTATTTTTTTCTTGCCTTCTGCATTTGGCCCTAAGCCCTTAGCCTTTAGCTTTGAGCCGGCCGGCTCAATCTTCGCCATATTATGAGTAACATCGTAAACTAGGTCCAGGCCTAAACTTTTTGGGTTGGTTTTAAAAATTTTCCCAAATGTTTCTCTTGTTTTATGCATAATTAACTGTCGGTTGGCAAAAGCATAGTTGGCGGCACAGTTCATCGCTTTAAAGTATTGGTGGCCTTCTGCGGTATTAAATTCAGCGTAGGGCATCGGTTTCTTTTTAAGCCGATTTGTATAGTCGGTTGCCACTTGGTGGCCGAGTCCTCGTGATCCGCAGTGAATCATAACCGTGATTTGTCCTCTTTTTGTTATTCCTAATTCTTTTGCCTTTTTTTTATCAAATATTTCGACTACTTTTTGAATTTCCAAATAATGGTTGCCGCTGCCTAACGTTCCCAGCTGTGGTCGGCCGCGGTTAATTGCTTTTTCGGAAAGCGTATCCGGATCAGCCGGGCTCATTTTTCCGCCGTCTTCGGCGTGATTTAAATCTTTCTCCCGGCCGTATTTATGTTCAACTGCCCACTCCATCCCTTTTAGTAAAACTTCTTTTAGTTCTTCTCTTGTCAGCCGAATCCAGCTCTTTGAACCCAAGCCGGCACCGGAAATATTATATAATCCGTCAACTAGGTTAGTTAATTTAGGTCGAACTTCCTTTTCCATTAAATGTGTCGTCATTAAACGGACGCCGCAATTTATGTCGAAGCCAACAGCACCGGGGGAGATGACTCCGTTCGCCGACGGGTCGGTGGCAAAGACACAGCCGATCGGCACATCATAGCCGATGTGGGTATCCGGCATTGCCCAAACCGGCGCAATCACTCCCGGTAGACTAGCCGCGTTTGCCAGCTGGTCAAAAACTTCCGGCTCAATAGCTTCAACAATCTTTTTTGTCCCGACCACCCTTGCCGGCACTTTCATTCCTTCTTTAAAATTTTTCCCCAATTCCCAAATGGTTTCCGAAATTTTTTTTAGTTCCATAGTTTACCTTTATTATAGTGGAGGAGG
>CAZBPF010000014.1:10571-11633 GCA_964493745.1 uncultured Gammaproteobacteria bacterium | reverse complement strand
CATTTTAGGTATCCTTAAAATAATGAAAAACAAGGGTTATAGTATTATTAATTTAATCCTGCTCATCATCAGCGGACTATCAATACTAGGTGTTTCTTTTTATTTTGTCTACCAACAATTCAGTAATCAGTCACCCCTAATAACTAATAAACTGCCGACACCACCGACAAAAACGCCACAAAAATCAAATTTCAAAAAATTTGAATCGGAAGAAGAATTTAAAACCTATATTGAAAGTTCCACTTTTACCGGTTTAGGCACCATTAAAAGCGGACCTTTTTTGGAATCAGAGACCAGAGAAGACCAGAGTACTGATTTAT
Organism: uncultured Gammaproteobacteria bacterium; assembly: GCA_964493745.1. Classification (GTDB taxonomy): domain Bacteria; phylum Patescibacteriota; class Microgenomatia; order UBA12405; family JAHJSD01; genus CAYSLZ01. Next base: position 11,313 of record CAZBPF010000014.1, on the reverse strand, counting down.
TATTACCAACTACCGGCGGAGGACCCAGCCGAGTTTCAGAAACCAACGTGCAGGTAAAAGGAATTGACGAGCCGGATATTGTTAAAACCGACGGCAATAAAATTTATTATTCTTTATCTCCAAAATATGGAATTTTGGAAACTTCACGGCCAACTACGGAAGAAGGCGTTTTACCGCCGGAAGTAAAGGCCAAAACAAACATAATTAATGCCTTCCCTCCAGGAGACTTAAAAATCGACGGAGCTATCGACAAACAGGGCGATTTATTATTAATTAAAAATAATTTGATAGTTTTTGAAAACAATTCTATTTCCGCCTACGATGTTACCGATACCGAAAATCCGCATCAATTATGGAATATCGATTTAAACTCCAACACCCGGATAGTTGAGGCCAGGTTATTTAACAACCAAATATACCTAATTAGTCAACAAAGAATAAATCAATCCCGCCCGTGTCCAATAAAGCCAATGACAATCGGTGAAAATGAAGTTACTATAAACTGCACTGACATATACCGGCCGGATACAACCGTCCCTGTCGACGTAACTTTTACTGCTTTCCAAGTCAGCCCGCAAAGCGGAGAAATTGTTAACAAGGTTTCATTTGTCGGTTCATCCGGCAGCTCTATAGTTTATATGTCCCAAAACGGCCTTTATTCAACTTTTTCTTATTATGAAAGCCCGGTCAATTTTTATTATCAGTTCCTGAACGAAGAAGCCACGGATTTAGTAAATCAGGA
>CAZBPF010000014.1:0-10471 GCA_964493745.1 uncultured Gammaproteobacteria bacterium | reverse complement strand
ATGGGGCTGGATGAGCGGATTTATTCGGTGCGCTTTATTAATGATAAGGGCTATGTGGTTACTTTTAAACAAATCGACCCTTTTTATGTTCTCGACTTATCAGTCCCCAGCTTACCTCAAATTAAAGGCGAACTAAAAATACCCGGATATTCCTCCTATTTGCATCCTTTGGATGAAAATAGAATCTTAGGAATCGGTAAAGAAAATAACCAAGTTAAACTATCTGTTTTTGATGTATCAAACGCGGAAAATCCGGTTGAAGAAAACAAATATCTAGTCGATGAATACTGGTCGGATATTCTTAACACCCACCATGCATTTTTACTTGATAAAAAACACGAAATTTTCTTTTTGCCCGGAAGCAGGGGCGGCTACATCTTCTCATACAAGGACAACCAACTAAAATTAGCCAAAGCAGTATCAGAAATCAACCCCAAACGGGCGCTATACTTAGATGACTACCTTTATATTCTCGGCGATCAAAAACTGGTGGTTTTAAACGAAAATGATTGGAATAGAATTAATCAACTAGACTTATAAAACAAATGACCATACGCAAAATGTTAATTTACCATCTAAAGTCCAGCCAAGCCAAAATTGGTGAAATTATTAACACTTCCAATATCATCTATTCGCAAATCAAAAATCAAGAAAACAGCGGTTCAACTGATAAGGAAAAAACTTTAAAAGACATTGAACAATTGATTAGGATTGTTGCTGAACTTCAAATAAGTTTAGCTGACCTTATTATTTTGCTTTCTGAAGAAAATGCGGATTTAGCCGGAAAAATAAAACTAGAGGGTTTTCATAATATGGAACAAAGTTTAACCAAAATCAGCCGCCATCTTAATGACAATTTGCCGAAACGGAACGTTCCAGTAATGCCCCGCGGAACCAGTTTAGCAGTTCAGCTATTTCAATTAGAGAATAATTTGTTTGGGGTGGAAATGTTCTGGTCGGAAGAAAAGGAAAATTTTGGCGACAAAGCCAAGGAAGTCAAACCAATTACTCAATTTATAACTTCGGCAAAAGAATTTGCTAAAATTGCCGGCCGGTGGGCCAACCTCCTCTTGCTACAAAAAGAATTCCTCTGGGTTGAACCAAAAGAGTAAAAAAACTCAGCCCTGACCTTTTTCAGAGCGTCTTTTAATCAATCCGGAAGTAATTGCTGTTGCTAAAAGAGTACCTCCGGCTACGGCGCCGCTTTTAACAGCAAAGGTTTTCAAGTCCGAAGAAGATATTTCACTAGACGCCGAAACAATTTGATAAGACATCATTCCAACACCTGATGCCATAACTGCAGCTGATTTTGGATGTCTTTTTACTAAAGTCTCCACCCCGTCTGCCACTCCGACAAATAAACCTTCTGCTGCCCCAACCAATAAACCACTGGCACTGCCCACAAAAGAAGCGGTTAGGTGCCTTGTTTTTTCAACTGACCTTCGCTCTTTATAGGAATTTGCCTGCTCTGCCGCCTCTATATATTGAGGCATTTCTTGAGAATACATAGAATTTTCGGCAGTTTCTGCTTGAATCGCTACCCTTTTACGAACTAATTCTTCGCCCCTTTGGGTAACCTCACTACTATATGTTTGTAAAGCGCCTACTTCAGAATTTATTCTCAACAAAAGTGCCATTCTAGAAAGAGTGTTTCTTTGAGGAACTTTCAAACGCATTTCATGGCAGTAGGGCTGAATCATATCACTTAAACCATCTTCTAAGTTTTGCACGTAATTCAGCAAAAAATCTCGCCGGGCATCATCTCCGGCTATCTCAACTAAGTAACCAGCCAATTCACTCATTTCTTCTTGTTTTTCAGCCGTAAGGCTTGCCCTTTGAACTAAAGACCCAAAATAACGGGCAGCAGCCCGGGGATTGACCAGCAAAGAGGCCAGTGGTACTTCTCCAATATCAGCACCGGCTATTTCTTTTATTAAATCCTCATCAATTAAACCTGACGGACCCCGCTCAAGCGAACTTCTCAATTCTCTATCTTCAATTAAATATTCGCTTTCTGGCTGACGAGGTCGTAAAAGAGCGCGCTCAAGCTCGCCCTCTTCTGAAAAAAGATCTATCTGTGAATCTTGATTGTCTGCAATCTCTTCAGGTGAAATCATTTTCAATTAAGCTTTTAAAAAAATTAAAATAATTAAAATAAAATGGAGAGTAGTTCTCCTGCCCCTCGAACTACCCTCCACTTTGTCACCAAGTTTGACTTGGTGGACTTATTATAACACATCCGTTTTAAGTATAAACATATCACTTTTGACCGAATCTTCTTGATAAAAATCTTGTTGACAATTATTAGTCATTTGCTATTATAGTTTAAAGGGCATTGTTATTCGCGTTCCACAATATTTACTTGCCCGGAATGACGGTAACGATGCTCTTTTTTTAGCCAAAGGCTAACCCGCCTCTGGCGGAAAATTTCAAATAACCAATCTTCCACCAAGTCTTGCCATTTTTAAAATTTGATCTTTGGCCCAATTCTGTTCCTCTTCTTTTTTAAACAAATTGCTTAGAACGGCTCTAATCACTTTGAGTACTTTCTTCATCTGTATTTTTAATCTATCACTATCTAAAACAACTGTCAAGTCCTATAGTTTTATAAAGCAACTAAAGTAGATATCTTATATTTATAGTTACAGTGAAAGTTAGGTATAAAAACGGCCAAATTAGGCAAATAACAAGTCGATGTGGAAAACTTTTGTGGACAAGGAACGAAGCTTAATAATTTACCAACTAGCCAAAATATCCACGAGGCACACCTCTATACAACAAAACCGGGCGAATCATGATTCGCCCCTACGAAAGCCCCTACGAAAGTTATTTTTTTAAAATACTTTTTATTTGACTAACTTTTTTCACCTTCGGATAAGAATATATCTGATTAAAACCAACCGCCTTGGCTTGTTTTTTACGCTTATCTAAACGGCTTACCCGGCTCACACTGCCCAACAGTGACACTTCACCAATAAAGACTGATCCAGCCGGCAAGGACTTGCTTTTATATGAAGAATAAATAGCACTGCAAACGGCTAAATCAGCTGCCGGCTCGCGAACACGAATACCGCCGGTAACGTTTAAAAAAACATCGTAGTCCCAAAGCGGTAAATTTAGATGCTTTTGTAAAACTGCTAGAAGCATTTCTGATCGGCGGCGGTCAAGCCCATTTATAACCCTTTTCGGCATCGGAGCATATGACTTACTCACTAACGCTTGAATTTCTATAATAATAGGACGTGTCCCCTCAAAAATTATTGTATAGGATGATCCAATTTTGTCTTGTAATTTTTCCTCATTATTAATGAACGACGGGTCAGTCACTTCAATTAACCCCTGATCCGTCATTTGAAAAACTCCGACTTCATCGGTTGGTCCAAAGCGATTTTTTTGACTTCTTAACAAGCGAAAATTTCCCGTTCTTTCCCCTTCAAAATATAAAACTGTATCAATTGCGTGTTCAATTGTTTTTGGACCGGCAATATTGCCTTTTTTAGTCACATGACCAACTAAAAAGACGGGGACTTGATTAGTTTTGGCAAAATTCACTAACCGGTGTGTACACTCTCTAATTTGGCTTATAGAACCTGCTACTCCGCTAAGATCGCTAGTTGAAAGCGTCTGTATAGAATCAACTATAAGAAGTGACTGATGATCAATGATTGACGATTGATGAATTTTGGAAAGAATATTATCTACATCTGTCTCCGGATAAAGCAGTAAGTTGTCTAATTTATCAAGTTCTTTTTTGGCAACACGATTTAAACGCAGTTTAACTTGTTCTGGAGATTCCTCACCGCATATATAAACGACCTTCAAAGAAGAGAGTCTTAAAGCTAATTGTGTAAGCAAAGTTGATTTGCCGATGCCCGGTTCACCGGCAAAAAGAACAACCGACCCGGGAACTATTCCAGACCCCAAAACCCTATCCAGCTCACTTACCCCAGTCGTAATTCGTTCAATTTTTTGGGCCTCAATATCCCTCACTCTTAAAAATTTTGCTTGCTTTTTCCGTGTTTTTCCCTGTCCTTCTTCTTCCGTCCGCTCCATTACCTCTTCAACCATTGTTCCCCACTTACCGCATTCCGGACAACGGCCTAATTCCTGAGGAGATTGGGCACCGCAATTCTGGCACATATAAATTGTTGATTTCTTAGCCATAGTTTTATTTTAGCAGAAAGGAAGAAAAACTATGTTTTTGGATATGGTCTAAAGCATTTTTTGCGAAGCGAGAGTCTAGCAAGCTTGCCACGTACCCTGTGTGGTACTATATTGACTGACAAGCTAATTCTCGATCTTTTCTACTATTCCGTCAGTAGAAACCCAAATATTTAGCTTGCGGAAAATACTGGCATCAGCCGGAGCCGGACGATGGGTAGTATGCATAAAACAGTAATTTAAATTTTCCAACTGATCCAATGCTTTTTGGGCAAGAGGATTTATTTGGGCAGAAATCGTTAAAGCAATTAATGTTTCTGAGCAAGTTAAACTTAAAGACCCTTCACCAATTTGCCTTTTTAATTTTCTCACCCGTTTAATAACTTCTTCAGTTATCAAATCATGATTGTCATCAATACCGGCTAATATTTTTAAACTGTTTAATACAGTAGCTGATTCAGCATGGAGCAAAGGGGAATTTTTACCGCTGATTACCTGGCCGCTGTTTAATTCCACAGCGGCACCGCAATTAATTCCTTTTTCACCTTTATTCCTTTTCCTGACGGCATCTTTTCGCGCTTGCCTAGCCGGAGCAACGGTTGATAGAAATGTTTCGCCAATGTTAACTTTTTTCATTAAAATAGACATCCGCCGCAAAACTTCTTCATCCAACAATCCCTGCTTATACTCCTGGCGATAGCGGAAAAGATAAAAGTTTATCTCTTTTTTCGCTGCCTGTTTTACTTTTTCTTCGTCAACAATGCCTTGACTGAGCAAATTAACACCCATATCGGTTGGGGATTGATATTGACAACAGTAATTGTCTTCTGAAAAAAGTTTAGAAAATACTTCTTTAATGATCGGAAACGCCTCAACGTCCCGGTTGTAGTTAATTGCTTTTTTGTCATAGGCCTCTAGGTGAAACGGATCTATGAGATTGCTGTCGCCCAAGTCTGCGGTTGAGGCCTCGTAAGCAACATTCACCGGGTGATTGAGGTCCAAATCCCAAACCGGAAATGTTTCCAATTTAGCATATCCAGAATTAAGTCCGCACTGGGCATCATTATAAATTTGGCCAAGACAGGTTGACAATTTCCCTGATCCCGGCCCAGCGCCCCAGACAACAATTAACTGCTTGTCAATATTTAAATAATCATCGCGACCATAACCGTTTTCGCTCAAAATTAAATCTAAGTTATCGGGGTAACCGGAAATTTCTTGCCGATAATAAACTGGTAAGTTTAAACGCCGAAGACGTTTAGCAAATATTTTTGCTTCACTCTCTCCTTCATATCGGTTTATAACCACACCAGCAACCGGCAAATTGGCCTTTTTTAATTTTTCAAGCGTTTTTAAAGTTGCCAAATCATATCCAATACCCCAATCACCCCTAATTTTTCCATTTTCAAGCTGTTTTGCGGAAATACAATAAATAACAGCCATATCTTTTTTTAAGCTTTTTAGCAATTTTAATTTGGATTCCGGGTCATAACCAGGAAGAGTCCGGGCGGCGTGGTAATCTTTCAAAAGTTTGCCGCCGAATTCCAAATAGAGGCGGGCAGGCGTTTGTGACATCCGTCTTTCGATTGCCTTTTTTTGGGCAGTGAGATATTTTTTGGTGCTGAATGGTTGTCCACCGGCCATTAGTTATAAAGAGTAGCAGAGAAGATTCGATGATTCAATTGTTATGTAGGGATAACCCTTGTGGTTATCCGTTGGGATGTAAGCAGAATGCTTACATCCCGGGTAGGGGCAAGCCCTACCCCTAACGACTTAAAAACTAACAATTATCAGGCTGGGCATTAACTAAACAATGTCACCGCCGAAAAGACAGCGAAGAAGAAAAAGCCAAGAAAAATAATTATTTGGCGAATCAAACTCGGCTGGAGCTTTTTATCTAATCGCCGGCGGTTTAAAAACCAAATAAGGGGAAACAAGACCGTCATTGCCAAAGCATTCATTACTGCCGACAAAGTAAGTAAAAATCGCGGTTCATTGATTCCAAGAAAAAGTGTAATAATTCCCAAGCCAATTTGCCCCCAAAGAGCAAAGTAAAACCATTTAGCAGGCGCTGCTTTTTCCCCTTCCTCCCAGCCAACGAGAATAAAGTTTTCTGAAATAATCCGCGACGATGATTCTAAAACACCAAGCTGAGTGGCATAAAGCATCAGGCCGGAGACAATTAAAAAGATTGTTCCGGCGAAAGGAAACAATCTTGATTTAATTATATCGGCTTCTTGATACAAAAAATTGATGCCATAGCCATCGGCTTGACCAAAGACCAAGCTTTTAGCTAAAACAGACAATAAAATTATTCCAATGAGGCCTAAGCCCCAAAAAATAATTAAATGTTCCTTTATTACCAAGTCCCACCATTTTTTAAATTTATTTAAATTCAAAGGTGTTAAATTAAATGTTTTTCCCTCCAACCGCGATTTGGTCACTTTTTCACGCCAAGGTGAAACAATTTTATCCGCATATTTTCCCATACCCAATCCCTTTTCTTTAACATTATATGACTGGGACAGATTTAAATTACCGCCGGCTCCGGAATAAGCTAAAGCGCCTAAAAACGAACCCAAACTAATCCCGGCCGGAAGAAACCAATAGCCGTTACCTTTACCTACCATACCCTGGGCTAAACCGGACCAATCAACGGGATTAGTAAGCAAAACAACCAAAATTAAAATCAGCGGCATACCAATTAAAATTATTGACCGCTGTAAGTATTCCATCGTCTGATATAAAACTTTTCCTAGAGTTAAAACAAGGCCGGTTAAAATCAACAAGCCGACAGCAAGCAGTTTTGTATGCCTAAAACCAAATATCTGGGAAAATATTTGAGCAGAAGCAGAAGAAAATCCAGGCAGGCCCCAGGGTATAAAAGTTGAGAAAATAAACCAAACCGGCCACCAACGCCATAATCTTTTAAAACCGACGAAAACACTCTCGCCCCAAACAAGCGAATAGCGGATGATTTCAGTGTTTAAAAAAAATTGTAATGTTATCCCCAATAATGCTCCCCAAATAATCCCCAGCCCGTGGTTAGCGGCCAGAAACGGCCATAAAATTAACTCTCCACTGCCCAATGCCAGCCCAAGTAAAACAAACGATGGCCCAAAAATTTTTCCGAGCTTGGGTACATCGGGTAAGTTTTTTTTGTCCATCTTAAATTTATCTTAACATACCCGCCAAACTAATTTTAAGTGTGCGATCAGCCTCGTCGGCTAGACGGGTCGCATAGATAAATTTTTATAATATCTTTTTCAAGTTAGTTAGGCTTTTGATTTCTTTCCAAACGTACTTTTTATTTTTGGAGTCTTTGAAAGTTATTCCACGGTCGGTGAGTTTAAAAATTCCACCATCATTATCACCGTCACCAACACATGCCGTTTCTTTCACATTAATCCCTAATTTCTTACACAGATTTTTCAACTGATCAGCTTTAACTTCTGAATCATCCCCCAAACACTTTATTTCTTTCAAATAATTATTTTCATCAAAAACAAATCTGTTGTTCGTAAACCAGTACCCAATACCCAACTCTCCGGCTACTTTTTCAACGAGCAGGTCAATTGACCCGCTGAGGAGGGAAAGAATATATCCTTTGTTTTTCAGGTAATCTATTATTTCCTTTGCTCCGGGGTTGTAAGTATAATTAAATACAACCGAAGTGATATTTTTTCGAGAAGCATTGCCTCTTGAAATATAAATTCTTTCCAGTTTTTTTTGCCAGTCAACATAACTTAATTTCCCGTCTTGATATGAATCAAAAAACTCTTGATCTTCTTTCTCCGTCATTCCCATCGCCTTGTTCAACTTCAACCAAGTGTTTTCTGAAATCAACGTACGGTTTAAATCAAAACAAACATGCTTAATTTTCATAATATTTGTTCTGTGTAGTATAGAATTTCGTCGTGGATGATGCCGTTGGAGATAATCGCCCCGTTGATATCTTTGAAATATTTTTGTTGATTGCCAAAAAGGTCGGTTACTTTACCGCCGGCTTCTTCGACAATAACTTTGACCGCGGCAATATCAACCGTCTTGCCCTTTGTCCCGGCAAATACACATGCGTCATATTTGCCGGAGGCGACCAAACAAGAGGCATTGATAACACTCCCTATACAATACGGAAAGGCTGAAAAGTCTTTGGAAAATTTATACATCACCGAACCAAGTTCATATTCCGCTGTCGGCCACCACTCAACATCAACAGTTGCCCCTTCAACAAGATGACTGCTCACCGCAATTTTTTCACCGTTTAAAAAAGCGCCCTTTCCTTTAATAGCCGTATAAAGGCGGTCGGTGAAAGGATCATAAACAACGCCCAGTTGGGGGATGCCTTTTTTAACCAAGGCCAATGAAAAGACCGCCACGGGCAGACCTTTAGCGTAAGGTATCGTCCCGTCAAGCGGGTCACAAAGCCACATCAGATCTGACGTCCTGTCCATGCTTTTTTCTTCCCCAAAAACGCCGTAATCAGGATAATTTTTTCTGACTTCGTTAATCACCAATTCATTAATTTCATCATCGGCAATGGTGACAATTGTCTTGTCTTCTTTAATCCTCTGATTTAAATCTCTTTGAAAATATTTAAGGATTATCTCTCCCGCCTGCCGGGCAAGTTCCTTTGCAAATTGAAGTTCTTTTTCCATAAACGAAGTATATCAGAGGAAATTAGCTTTTTTAAAACTTGTTTCGGCGTTTGCCAATTAAAGAAGTCAAATATTAGTATCGAGAAAAATGCGTTTCATAAATTAGAATAATCAATCTCGTCTCTTATTTTTTCTAAATTAACATTCTTCTTTAGTTTAATATTTTTATACTTCCCCGCCATCTTCACTACAGGATTTTTTTTCGGTTTAATAATGTTTGCTGTTTGCTTCATACTACTGAGCATTTTAAGGCAATAAAACTCAAAAGATAAGAAAAGTGTTCAATCCGAGTTTAATGAAGGTAAAATGTTATCCAATAAAAGACAAACTTACAATAAGTTAAATTGTAATAGCGGGCTTTTCAACCAAAGGACGATGGGCCTCTGGCCCAAGTCCGCGTTCTTCTACGCAAGCTAAAGCTTGCTACTACAAAAGAATATTGATAAAGAATATAGGGTGGTCGTTACCAAAAAATTAAATTTTCAGACTTGCTACACAAGTCTCAATTAACACTTTTTCAAAATTTTAGATCATCTTTGCCGTTTGGTCACCCCATGAAGTTCGAAGAGCCGAAAAGTGTTCAATCCGGGCAGTGGAGGGATTTTCGGAAAAAACTTATCTTTCAATTTCAATGCTTTCAATGTTAAAATTCAATTAAACAATGCGACCGAAATTTGACCTTGACAAAATCAAATATACAATTGACCCGCCGACGTGGAAGCGGGCGATTGGCCTTTATGAAGACGGCAAAGTGGATAAATTTAAAGAAACTCCCTCCGGTTATTTTGCAATTGTCCGAAGCACTCACCCTTACCGGGTTATCGTCTCCGCCAAATATTATGATCACGGCAGCTGCAATTGCTATCTGGGCCAGAGAGATACTTTGTGTAAACACATGGTTGCCGTTGCCATCTACGCCTTAAAAAAGGGCAAAGCGCTGACCGGCGAGGAAAAAAACTTACATCAAGAGATTGTTTTCAGCGGGAAAAAGGGAGAATTAAGCAAAACAGAATTGGCAGAAATTAAAAAAGAAATTTCTGAAGCGATGCGATACATCAAAGCCTACCGCGGTCCTTCAAAAAAATGGTTCGAATACCAAAATTCGCTGACGGAAGGATCCAACCGGCTGGCGGCAACTCTGTCTAAATTACCGGCCAGCGAACAAACGGCAAAACTAATTGTTAATTTACTTGTGCGATTGGAGAAAAAGTTAACAATGGGCGGCGTTGACGATTCCGACGGGACCGTTGGCGGATTTTGCAATGAAGCAATGTGCTTGCTTATAGATTTTGCCGACACCAACCCAAAATACGCCAAACATTACAAAAAATTAATCGGTCTGGATGTTGCCTTCGATTTCCAAAATGAAATTGCCGACCTGCTCGGTATGGAATACACTCCCGATTTAATTTAAGATTGTTTCCAAAACTTGTTTCGGCGTTTGCCAATTAAAGAAGTCAAATATTAGTATCGAGAAAAATGCGTTTCATAAATTAGAATAATCAATCTCGTCTCTTATTTTTTCTAAATTAACTTTCTTTTTTGGTTTAACGTCATTGTACTTACCGGCCATTTTGGCAACTGGATTTTTTTTAGGTTTAATGATGTTTATTATTTGCTTCATGTTAATAAGCATTCTAAGACAGTAACTA
>CAZBPF010000013.1:4729-11794 GCA_964493745.1 uncultured Gammaproteobacteria bacterium | reverse complement strand
GTGTAAAGATGATGTGTGCGGCTACGGACTTGGGCTGTCAGTTGCTAAAAAGATTATTGACCTTCATCAGGGGAAAATTGAAGTGCAAAGCCAACTGGGCAAGGGTACAAGGTTTACTATCACTCTGCCTTCTAAATAATCCTGATAATAACCGAGTCTAAGCGTTTTTTCAGATTCACTTCTTACTATTATGTTACGAGTTTCGTGTTACATGTTACAAATTTTGAAAGGAGGTGAAATAAAAGTGAATATTAAAAATAAAGGATGGTTAATCCCGGTTGCCTTTTTCGGTTTAATTGTTTTTGGCGGTTTTTTAGTTAAGCAGGCTAAGGCCGATGAAGTTGACACCTACGGTCGAAGCGGAATAATTGAACGCCTTGTTGAAAAGTTTAATCTTGATGAGCAAGAGGTTGAAGAAGAAGTTTTCCGGCTTAAGGAAGACCACCGGGCTGAAAAGTTGGTACGGCGGGAAGACGGCCTTAATCGGGCGGTTGAAGACGGTGTAATAACCGAGGATCAAAAAGAAATGCTTTTGGATAAGCATGAAGAATTGTGCCAGAATCGAACACAAACGCGGGACGATATGCATCAATGGATGGAAAATCAAGGCATTGATTTGGATGCATTGTCTGAATACGGCGTTGGCCGAGTTGGACTTGGTTGCGGGGGAGATTGTGGAGGAGGTGGGCGAGGCGGTCATCAATTTAAAGGAATTTAATGTTAGCTTCTGCCCGTATTTATTGTAGGGAACGCCAACCGGCGTTCCCTGCAAGTTTACTTCTTCTTGTTATACTATTATAATTTTCATATCATATTTTATTTATTAAGAGTTTAAATATAACTATGATCGATAAAAAGAAATTAATTGTAGCAGTTGTTTTAACCGGAATAGTTTTTTATCTTTTAGCCGGTAGAGGAGGAGTCAGAAATGTTGCTGACCGCCAGCCAAATTTAGAAACCGGCTCTAATACACACCAAGATACGACTGTAAATACCGCTCCTACGGAAAGTCAAGAAGAAGTCATTTTAACCGGGTTGGATATTCCCTGGGAAATTGCTTTTTTGCCCAATGGTGAGAAATTGATTACCGAACGTCCGGGAGAACTATTAAGAGTTGGAGAAAACCAACTGACAATTCCGGTTAACGGAGTAAAGCATATTGGGGAAGGAGGATTGTTGGGTTTGGCTATTCATCCAGAATTTGAGGCTAATAACTGGATTTACTTATATTTGACCTCTGAGGTTAACGGCGAAATAACTAATCGGGTGGAAAGGTACGTTTTGGAGGAGGATAATTTAACTAATAGAGAAGTAATTATTGATGGAATTGCGGGGGCGGCGATTCATGACGGAGGCCGGATAAAATTTGGTCCTGATGGATACTTGTTTATTACAACCGGGGACGCCGGAAATGAAAATTTGGCCCAAGACAGGACTTCACTGAATGGCAAAATTTTACGTTTAAATGATGACGGTTCGGTTCCGACTGATAATCCTTTTGGCACTTCGGTTTGGTCTTGGGGACACCGTAATCCTCAGGGTTTGACTTGGGATGACGACGGCCGGTTGTGGGCGACTGAACACGGTCGATCAGGAATTAAATCTGGTTATGACGAATTAAATTTAATTGAAAAAGGTAAAAACTACGGTTGGCCGGTAATTCAGGGCCCGGAAGAAAAAGAAGGTATGGTCAGCCCGGTTGTTCAATCCGGGTCTGATACAACTTGGGCTCCTGCCGGATTAGAGTATTACCAAGGAAGCTTTTATTTTGGCGGTTTACGTGGCTCTTCACTTTATGAATATCAAATTGGAGAAGATAGATTGATTAATCATTTGGAAAATAAATACGGTCGATTAAGAGCGGTAAGTTATAACGACGGTTTTTTATACCTTTCTACCTCTAACACCGACGGTCGTGGAGACCGGTTGCCTGAAGACGACCGGATTATCAAAATTAATCCTAATACGCTATAATACGGCATATGTTAAAAGAAAACGGCTTGTTGATTTTTTTAATTCTATTTATTTTTGGTCTTGGTTTAGGGATGAATTTTTTGTCTAGCTCCAAACAGGATTTGAGTGAGCCGATTCAAGAAGAAAATGAAAAGTCGTCAGATTCAGATTATGAATTTAGTGAGAAGGGAAATATTGTTGAACAAAGTGATGGTTGGTTTTTAGTTTATGAAAAACCTGGAGCTCCCGGATTAACGGTAAAATTGAATTTTGCCGAAAATAGTGTTTGTAAATTGCCCGATACTAATCAGTGTGATAGTGATAAATTTGAACAAGGAATGAGAGTAGAAGTAAAGGGCGAAAAAGAAAATAACCGTTTAAATGTTAATAAATTAACAAATATTGAATAGTGTGTTATAATATTAAACATGTTATTAATTAAAGAAATTTGAGGATTGGCTTGCTTTGGTATTACTCCAAGTAAAGTTTTCCCAAAAATAAAGATAATAAAAAGGAGGTGAATATTTAATGGCAGACGTAACCAATAAGGTTTATGTTGGCAATTTAGACTACGGAGTTGACAAAAGTGCTTTGGAAGAGTTATTTTCCGAAGTTGGTCAAGTAACCGATGCGGTAGTTATTACCGATCGTAATACCGGAAGATCAAAAGGATTTGGTTTTGTTGAATTTGGCACAGAAGAAGCAGCAACAAAAGCAATTGAAACTTTTAACGGTAAAGACTTTCAGGGTCGTGAGATAAAGATTGACTACGCAAAACCGAGAGAACCGAGAAGATAAACTTGTATTATAAATTCGTTTTATGATATTATAAGAATATGGACGGAAAAAAAGTTATTGTTGGTTTGGTAATTGGTTTGTGTATCGGCCTTGCGGCCGGTGGCGGATTTTGGCTGATTAAGGGTGGCTCAGCTGATTTCGGCAAAAGCAAACCAACACCAACACCGACTAAATTACCGGCGACTCCTACTCCGGAATCCACTCCGACACCGGATTTAGACCGGTCTGATTTATCTATGGAAGTATTAAACGGCAGTGGGGCGCCGGGCGCAGCCGGAGATGCCGAAGATTTTTTAGTAGAATTAGGATACGAAAATATTGAAGCCGGTAATGCTGATTCCTATGATTATGACCAAACAGAGGTTTCAATTAAAGAATCAAAAAATAATTATTTAGAGTTACTCCTCAGCGATTTAGAAACAGAGTATAGTGTAAGCTCGCAATCGGCTTATTTGGACGAGGACTATGAATATGATGCCCAAATTATCGTTGGCGAAAAACAAGAATAATCTCCGTATTGCTTTTTTTGCAGATTTGCACATCCAAGGTAACAAGCTTCAAGTACAGACTGATGTGGGTGCTCCTAGTAAATATATTCCTAAACAAGCGCAAAAAGTTTTAAACGACATCAAGCCGGATCTGATTTTTAGTTTAGGTGATTTAACCGCGGTTAGCAGTCGCAAGGACTGGATGGGGTATAAAAAATGGCTATCCGGCATTGAGGCCCCTGTATTAGATATTTTCGGCAACCATGATAGAAATTACACGGTTTTTAATAAAGATAATTATGGAGAGGAATATTTTTCTTTAATCGGGCGGACTGCTGATACCAAAGCGGTAAAAATCGGCAGCCAAATATTCATTTTAGTCTCTGAAGAGCATAATCCGGAAGGAGATGAAAACTTATTAACATCAACAATTCCTGAAAAAAAGTTCCGCTTTATTGAAAAAATATTAAAGAAATATTCATCGGAAAACAACATATTTGTTCTCAGTCATACTTTGTTAAAAGGAACTACTGCTTTGTCCAACCAGTGGTCTTTTAATGATACAAACGATTGGCAGTTTATTTCTGAAAAAATGATGAATTTATTTAAAAGATATCCGGTTATTGGTCACCTAACCGGACACACGCATATTGATTATCGTTATCGTGCTTGGGTAAAAAATATTGACGGCACTAAAAGAAATAAAAAAGACGGGAAATTTGTGAACGGCAGTGACATTGATTCTTTACCTGACAATTATTTTCTTAATATGGCTTGTGTTGATGTTGCTCACGGTTGGTTTGGGTGTAATTTTGCTTTGTTAAGGGAGTTAGGCAAAACAACTGCTAAATCAAAACAATCACCGCTAAGAAAAGTGTATATGAAATATGAAGAACAGGGTCCTGAATTATTTGATATGTTTTATAAAACACCGTGGGGAAGATTTATTGGTAGAGGGGCAGTTTATTATATTGATTTTATCCCGGGTAAAAATAAAGTTAATTTGGTAACCAGATGGTTGGCCGGGAACAAAGATGTTGAATCTTATCCGCTTAATTTAAATAAGAAGGTTGATATCGGTCAAAAAAATCTTTTATTTTTTGACTCTGACTTGAGCATAAGGAATAAAAAAAACTTATCGATTAGCCGCGATGATTGGTTTACACTTGCTTCTGGTCAGGGCGGACAAGGAGAATTTTCTCAATTTTTTTCTAAGCCCAAGATAATTAAGGGAGTTAAAATAGAGGCGGTTGGTTTAAAAAATTATCAAGTTCAATATCGGGGAAGTAAAAACAGCGGAAAAGGCTGGTTAGACTGGCAAGAAAATCCGGAAAATTTAGGTAAAGTTAATGCGATTTGGTTAAAGATAAATTTTCAAGCCGGAAAAAAACAAGCCAGAATCAGAGATATAAAGTTAATTAATTAATATTTCCGTTCACGCTTTTTAGCTTAACTTATCTAACTTTCTTATGAGATTATTACCTTCTTTTAATTTAATTTATAAACTGATAAAATAGATTATAGTCACATGACAGCACAAGAAATTTTTTACTATACTCTCTCTGCCTGCTCCTGGATTTTTATTATTATGATGGTAGTTATTTTCTACCGAATAAATCAATGTATCAGCCAATGGAAACGGCTGGTTAACAAATTTGAGTCTTCATTAGAAGCGATTCCAGCCACATTTCGGGGAGTAATTGCAGAGATTATTATTAGTGTTATTAATAAATTAAGGAGGTGAAAAAAATGAAAGAAGAAAAACGTGAAGGATTAAGTATGCTTGGCGCGGCTTTAGTTGGTGCTTTAGTTGGCGCGGGAGTTGCTTTACTTACTCAAGAGGAAAAACGAAAAGTGATTAAAAGTAAAATGGCCGATATTATTGCTACCGGGGAAGAAAAAGTTGATGAGATTATGGTTAAAGTTGAGGATTTAAGCGCAGTTCAGCGGGAAAAATTGTTGACAAGAATGGAGAGTTTACGCCGAAAATTAGAAGAATAATTTTTGATATACTTTCCCTATGCACGAATGCATTAACTATCAGCAGTTAGATGAAGACAAGGTTCAGTGCCAAACTTGCGCACATTTTTGTACCATCTCTTCTGGGCAGGTGGGCACATGCGGTGTTCGACAGAATAAAAAAGGCAAACTTTATTTATTAAATTATGGAAAATCTCCGGCAGTAAATATTGACCCAATTGAGAAAAAGCCATTATTTCATTTCCAGCCCGGTAGTTATGCTTTGTCTGTCGGTACTTATGGTTGTAATTTTCGTTGTGGGAACTGCCAAAATTTTTCTTTATCTCAAATACAAGGTTTGAAAGGTAAAGTTAAGGAGTATGGTTATTTAAATTGGGGTCAAGAATTGACTCCGGAGGAATTAGTAGATAAAGCTTTAGAAACAGATTGTCAGTCAATTGCCTATACATATAATGAGCCGACTATTTTTTTAGAATATGCACTGGATACAATGAAATTGGCTCATCAGCAGGGCTTAAAAAATGTCTGGGTTTCCAACGGGTTTATGTCTTTAAAAAGTTTGGAAAAGATAATTCCATATTTAGACGCGATTAATATTGACATCAAATCTTTTGAAAATGATTTTTATCAAGAAAATTGCGGTGCCCGGATTAAACCGGTTTTGGAAAACTGTAAAAAACTGGCCGAATCAGATGTTTGGTTGGAAGTAACTACTTTGATTATTCCAACTAAAACTGATGATATGGAGATGCTTAGAGACTTAGCTAGGTTTATAAAAAATCATCTTGGAAAAGATGTGCCTTGGCATATTAGTGCTTTTTCAGCTTCAATTTCCTGGAAAATGAAGGACTTGCCGAATACATCACCGGCAGAAATACACGACATTTATGAACTTGGAAAAAAAGTAGGTTTGAATTATATTTATGCCGGCAATATTGGGGGCGAAAAGCAGAATACGTATTGTCCCGAATGCAACGAGTTAGTTATTCGCCGTGTCGGGTACCAAATTGATAAAGCTGATAGTTTGCCTAAATGCCAAAACTGTTCCCACCCCATTCCCGGAATTTTTTCTACCTAAACCGACGAGATAAGTTCTCGAACGAGAACGTAATTTGACGGTTGTAGTATTGGAATTCATGGAGTAGCGCAATTTATTGCGCGCTGGTTTTAATCAAGAAGTTTTTTATATGTTTAGTTACGATTCTAGCTTCTTTTGGGGAGTGGCGAAAGTTATGTCCCATGTTAGGTTGTCTAACTACATGGGGTTTTACCTTTGACGCAGAAATTAATTTTTCTGTTTCTTCAGGTGGAACCGACTCATCCTTTTCAGCAATAAAAATCATTACTGGTTTATTTATTTTCTTGATTGCTTTCAGAGCAGAATGTTTTTGGGCTTCTTTAAAAGCTGAGTAAGGTACTTGGAAAGTCCTTTCTTTTTTCGGTTGGCCAGGTAGATTACGAGTTGAAGTGCGGTATCCGGTTGATTCTAATTCTTTATTTATTAATCCATCCATGCTTGATGGCGGGCATAATGAAACAATTTTTGTTACCTCTGGAAATTTATTTCCGGCAATGATTGCCATAAAACCTCCTAAACTGTGGCCGATTAGAACTATTTCTTTTGCCTTTTGTTTGTGTTTATCAATTATTTCTTTGATATCTTTCAAATATCTAGAGATAGTATATTTTTTTATGTTTCCTGTTTTCCAGAGTTTACCGGGGTCAAGTCGTTCCACTTTATAACCTATATTTTGAAGCATTTCTTCAAAAATCACCATGTGCTGGTAATCAGGTGAGTCCAAATAACCAGGAAGCAAAATCGCCAATTTCATAATTCATTTTAACA
>CAZBPF010000013.1:0-4629 GCA_964493745.1 uncultured Gammaproteobacteria bacterium | reverse complement strand
CTTTGATTTGTTATAAATAATCTACTATGCAGATTTACAGCGATGTTTTTGAAGAAAGCCAGCATATACCCTCAAAATATGCTTGTGACGGACAGGGAATAAATCCGCCGTTAATGATAACTAATGTTCCGGGTGAAACTAAAAGCTTAGTATTGATTGTTGATGACCCGGATGCACCAGGTGGAACGTTTACACACTGGTTGGTTTGGAATATTCCGGGTGATTTAAGCAACATAAAAGAAGATAGTGTTCCTGAAGGTGCTTTAGAAGGAATGAATGACGGTGGAGATGTCGGTTATTATCCTCCTTGTCCGCCTGAAGGAGCACATCGGTATTTTTTTAGAGTTTATGCTTTGGATTCATTTCTAGATATTGAAGTTGGAGCAGAAAGAAACAAGTTAGAACAGATAATTGATGGTCACATTTTAGATCAGGCAGAATTGATCGGTCTTTACTCCCGAAAATAAATTTCTCCTTAAAAAAAAATTGAAGTAAAAGCAAAGTAAATGGCTAACGGGGCGGGGTTGCCCGCCCCTAATGGCTATATGGTCATATGGTTGTATTGAAGTTGAAAACAATATAACAATATGGCAATATAACAATATAACCATGTCCTTTACTTGCAAAATTTTAAAAACCGATTATGTTACGCATGACGTTAAGCGGTTTATTTTGGAAAAGCCGGCTGATTTCGACTATGTCCCCGGTCAGGCAACCGAGGTTTCGATAAATTTGCCTAAGTGGAAAAACAAAAAACGGCCGTTTACATTTACTGCTCTTAACGACGATCAGGTATTGGAATTTATTATCAAGGGATATTATGATCACCAGGGAGTGACCAATAAGCTTCATCAACTTAATCCCGGTAATGAACTGATTATTAGAAAGCCCTGGGGGACAATTAATTATCAAGGATCGGGAGTTTTTATTGCCGGGGGTGCTGGAATTACTCCTTTTATTGCAATTTTACGTCAGTTAAGAAAAGAAAATAAAATTAAAGATAATACGCTTATTTTTTCTAATAAAACAAGAAAAGATATTATTTTAGAAAAAGAATTTCAACAAATGTTTGAAAATCAGGGCAATTTAGTTTTAACCTTGACTGATGAAAAAAATCCTTGTTATGAATCCGGTCGGGTTGACAAAGATTTTTTAGAAAAAAAAGTAGATAATTTTGACCAAAATTTCTATGTCTGCGGCCCACCGGCAATGGTCAAAGATTTAAAACAGACATTGAGAGATTTAGGGGCAGATATGGAAGAGATAGTTTTTGAAAAATAACTATTTTTTAACCAGAGGCACAAAAACAACTCCAAGAGAAGTTTTTTTAGAAAACCCCTTATCGGTTTTGATTAGCTTGACAATATTTTGATGCCAGCCGCCGCCTTCGGGATAGACAATCCGCCCGCCTATTTTTAACTGTTCCTTCCATGCTCGAGGAACATCCTTGCTCGCTGCGGCGGATTTAATTGCGTCAAAAGGAGCAAAATCAGGAGCGCCTTTGCGGCCATCGCTGATGACTACTTTAACATTATTGTAATTTAAATCTTTCAGTGTTTCGCGCGCTGATTTTGCTAAGTCAGGAATTACTTCAATTGAGATAACTTCTTTTGCCAAATGTGAAAGAACTCCGGCCTGGTAACCTGATCCGGTGCCGATATCCAACACTTTTTCTTTACCGCTTAAGTCAAGCATTTGGCACATTTTAGCTACTACATAGGGTTGAGAGATTGTCTGATTATGACCGATTGATAATGGGTGGTCAGCATAAGCACTTGATTGCAGATTGTCCGGGACAAATTTTTCTCTTGGCACTTTTTTCATAGCTTCAAGAACTCTTTTATCATTAATATCCCGTGCTTTTAATTGGTCTTCAACCATTTGACGTTTTTGTTTAAAGTTAGGCATCTTATTTAATTTTAACACACCAACTGGTTGACAAAAGGTTTTATAAGTTTTATCTTTAAACTAGAAGTTGTGTTTAAGGAATCCGGTTGAAATCCGGAGCTGTGCCGCAACTGTGAAAGCCAGAAAACTAGCCGCTTCTAATTATCCCGAGCAGGAGAAAATTATGACCGAAAGAATAGCTTTAGATTGTTCCAGATATAACTCCCCAAATGAAATTCCTGTAGGTTTGGCTTCGTTGTTTATTGAGGCAATGGACACCTCAGAAATTGAAAAGAGAGTTGTCCCTTATCGTTTTCAAAAAGTCGGCAATAAAGTTATTTCTCCGGAATGGGGCAATAAAGACATTACCGAATATTTTTCTTGGCAGTCAGAGCGAGATTGTCAGGAAAGTCAAGCCGGGTTAAAACTAAGGCAAGCATTAATTGATAAGCCGGAAGGAACGGTTATAGCTTGGTTTTCACCCCCTGATGGAAAATATCCGGAAGGCCGGATTTCTATTGGTAAGATTGTTTGGAAAAATAATCTTAAAGAAATGCACTGCTACGGTATTTCCACACGGTTTAGTAAAAAAGGATTTATAGCTTTAGTGGAAGGATTAGAGGACAGTAATGATATTGATTTAGGGAAAATTAGAAGCCAAATTTTTGTTTTATCAAGTGCCGATCATAAAAATCCCTGGCAGGCTTTAAAAACAAAACTACCGTTGGGTAAAATATGGACGGAAATTGAAACTAAACAAGCAGACTTAAGAAAAGAAAGTGTTAGAAGAGATGCCGAAATGGTGGTTGAGTCAATGCCGGATTATTTATGGCGATTGAATCGAGTTAGAATGGGGGCTTATTTGGAAACAGCGATGGTAAGAATGGGCCATCGCATAAATCCTGTTAAAAGCGGGTGCGGCGGACTAAATAGGGATTTAATTTTTTCTAATCCGACTCGAATTTCCAATACGCCTCATAGTTTAGATTTTAAAGAAAATAAAAAAGGCGTCCATGTTAAGGAATGTCCCTATTGCGGTAAGAAAATAAACAAAGTTATCTTCCCGGGTTATACCTGCGAGTGCGGAAAAACTTACCAGGGAGTATGTTAATATTAGCTTATGTCAAAGCTTAAAAAATATTTTTACGGTTTTATACACTTAAATTTTATTTCCGGCTTTTTATATGCCTTTATTCATTTTCTGATGACACCGAGAACAACTGTTCTCCAGAGACGGCTTTGGGCTTATGAATCATGGATAATTTTTTCATTTTACTGCTTATTTTTATATTTAATGATGGTTGACAATAAAGTTAACTTTGCCCAATTAAAGCGAATTATTTTAGTTAATTTACTGCTTTTAATTTTTCCATGGGGACTATTTCTAATTTTTGGTCCAAGCGATTTGATGGGATTAATTGGTTTAAATTCAATTTATTGGAGAATTTTGGGAATCATGTCTTTGATTGGAGCATTAATATACTATTTGCCTTATCGGTTTTATAAGCAGAAGTGGGTTTTTTACATTTTGACTTTTGGTTTTATCGACAATTTTTTAGCTGGTTTAATTTTATTTATTTTGTTTATTTATCACCGGGCTCCATTTATTGTTCTCGGTGCTGTTCCGCTACTTTTTTATTTTTCTTTTGTTTTCATGCGTCAGGCGAGGTATTTTAGAACTAGCCAAAATATTGGCGATAATGGAACTAAAAATGATTAAGAAACTTTTTTTCTGGTCAGCACTATTTTTGTTTTTGTTTACCGGTTTAGTTTATGCTCAGGAAAATGAAAAAACTTTGGAGGGTGAGGTGTCCCGGATTGAGGAAGAAAAACTAGTTATTGAAGTAACTAAAGGCGAGCTGGCCGGAGAAGAAATCGAGGTTTTGCATAATCAGGAGAAAATAAGTGGAAGCCGGGATTATAAAATAGGCGATCAATTATTAATCGGCTGGACGCAGGCGGAGGGAGCAGAAAGTTTCTATATTATAGATTATGTCCGACGCGGCTCTTTGACCGCCGTATTTTTTATTTTTGCTGTTGTAGTTTTGGCTGTCGGCCGGTGGCGTGGTCTAAGTTCTTTATTTTCAATGGCCTTTACATTTATTGTAATTTTTCAATTAATTTTGCCGGCAATTATATCGGGGACTTCGCCGATATTAGCAGCGGTAAGTGGTTCTTTTTTAATAATTCCGTTTACGTTTTATCTTTCACACGGTTTAAATCTTAAAACCACGGTTGCCGTTGTCAGCACAATTATTTCTTTGATGTTTACCGGTCTGTTAGCTGTTTATTTTGTTGATGCCGCCTGGTTGACCGGTTATGCATCTGAAGAAGCCGGTTATTTGCAAACGGTTAATCCGGAACAGCTGAATATGAGGGGTTTGCTTCTTGCCGGAATAATTATTGGGGCTTTGGGTGTTTTAGACGATATTACAGTTGCTCAGTCAGCCGTTGTTAGGCAGTTAAGCGAGGCGAATCAGGATTTAAAATTTAAAGAGTTATTTTTTCGGGCAATGAATGTCGGCCGTGACCATATTGCCTCGATGGTCAATACCTTGATATTAGTTTATACCGGCTCTGCCTTACCCCTGCTCTTGATTTTTGTTAACAATCCGCATCCGGCTTTGGAAATTATCAACTATGAAATAATTGCCGAAGAAATTGTCCGGACGTTGGTCGGCAGTATTGGCTTGGTTTTCGCTGTTCCGGTGACTACGTTGATCGCAGTGTGTTTAATTAAAA
>CAZBPF010000012.1:0-12383 GCA_964493745.1 uncultured Gammaproteobacteria bacterium | reverse complement strand
ACTACAATGATTCGTTTCATTGTAGTATTTATCGCAGAATTAACTGAAAGTAGGTTGATTAAGTAGGGGCGAATCATGATTCGCCCTTACAAATATTCTGTGTGAGGCTCTCCGAACTTCATGGGGTTATCAAACGGAAAAGATAATCTAAAGTTTGGAAGAAGTGTTAATTGAGACTTGTATAGCAAGTCTCGGGGTCCAAACTTTAAACATTAACCGTCTTATATTATTTTCCGAAAATTGTAATCTTAATCCCCTCTGTAGTAGCAAGCTTTAGCTTGCGTAGAAGAACGCGGGCTAAAGCCCGCTATTACAATTTAACTTATTGTAAGTTTATCTTTTATCGGATAATATTTTACCCCCATAAAACTCATAGAGCCTCTGTGTGATTGATATTTAGACTCCTATTTGGTAAACTGCTACAGCAATGATTGATTTAAAAAAGATACCAAAAACCGAGTTTGCCGCAGCGGTGGCTCAAATTGCCGGTGAAAGAAATATTGATACTGAAATAGTTATTTCTTCAGTTCAAGAGGCAATTCTAGCTGCTTTTCGGCGTGATATGCGTGAACATGGGGAGGAAATTGACGAAGAAGGAGAATATAAAGTTAATTTGGACGCGGAAACAGGTGAAACAAAAATTATATATGTAGATGAAGAAGGTAAAGAAGAAGACGTGACTCCACCGGGGTTCGGCCGGATTGCCGCCCAGACGGCTAAGCAGGTTATTTTACAAAAAATTAGAGAAGCGGAGAAAGAAGCATTGATTTCACAATATAATGACCAAATGGGTGAAATTGTCAGGGGCGTTATTCTTCGCCATGAGGGACCGACGGTAATCGTCGGTGTTGGTAAAGCAGAAGCGGAGATGCCTAAAGAAGAACAGGTAAGAGGCGAAGATTATTATTCATCTAGACATATGTCTTTTTACTTAAAAGAGATTGTTGAGGAGGAAGCTCACAAAAAAATAATAGTTTCTCGTTCCGCCCCAGAGTTGGTAGTTGAGCTTTTCCGGAGAGAAGTTCCGGAAGTAAATTCAGAGGCAGTGGAAATTAGGAGAGTTGCCCGCCGAGCCGGGCAAAGGACAAAAGTGGCCGTTGATTCCAAACAGCCGGGTGTTGACCCGGTCGGTTCTTGTGTTGGCCAGAAAGGGGTTCGGGTACAAGCGGTTATTAAAGAGTTGAATGATGAAAAAATTGATGTTATTCCTTTCAGTAATAAAGCCGAACATTTTGTTGCCGCCGCTTTGTCGCCGGCAGATAAGGTTATTGTTGAAAAAATAGATGATGATGAAAAAAAGGCAGTAGTTAAGGTGGCAGAGGAAGAGTTAGCAATGGCAATAGGAGAGGGCGGAGAAAATGTTTCTTTGGCCGGCGAGCTGACCGGCTACCAAATAAAAGTTACTCCGAAGGAAGAAAGTAAAAGTGAAAAGTCAGAAGAGAAAAGTGATGAAGAAAAGGATAAAGAAGAAGTTAGCGAAAACGACAATGAATAGTCGAGGAAAATATTATGACTGCAAAAAAAGACAAGAAACCAGAGAAGTCAACTATTACCAGGCCTCCTATCGTCACTTTTGTTGGTCATATCGACCACGGTAAAACAACTCTTCTGGATAAAATCCGCGAGTCCCGTATCGCCCAAGGTGAACACGGTGGAATTACCCAGCACATCGGTGCTTACAAAATTGGGTTAAAAAATAAAAAAGAGACCAATTACATAACTTTCATTGATACTCCCGGACATGCTGTTTTTACAAAAATGCGGGCAAGAGGCGTAGGTGTAACCGACATCGTTGTTTTGGTAGTTGCCGCCGATGCCGGTGTTCAAGAACAGACCGAAGAATGCTGTCAATACATTAAAAAAGAGGGAGTGCCTTTTATAGTTGCCGTCAATAAGACTGATTTAGATTCGGCTAATGTGGAAAAAGTAAAAAGCCAGCTTTCAGAAATCGGCATAATTCCAGAAGAATACGGAGGAGATGTGGTTACTGTTTCGGTATCTGCCCAAACCGGAGAGGGAGTTGAAGATTTAATTGAGATGATATTGTTGGTAGCCGAGATGGAAGAATTAAAAGCGGATAAGTCCGGTGAATTAGAGGGGGTAGTTATTGAATCTAGTTTAGACCGTCAAAAAGGTCCGCTGGCAACAGTTTTAGTTAAAAATGGCGTTTTGAAAACCGGCGACCGGATTTATGCGGAAACAATTCCGGCCAAGGTTAAAGCACTCACTAATTGGCACGGGGAAAGAGTGGAAGAAGCCGGACCGAGTGACCCGGTGGAAGTACTTGGTTTCAAAGAGGCCCCGCCGATTGGATCAGTGGTTGGTAAAGAGCCGCAAAAAACCAAAAAGGAAGAAGAAAAAAAAGAAGATAAAAAGGGAAAAATAAAAATAATTTTAAAAGCTGACGTTAAAGGGAGCATTGAGGCGGCTAAGGCAAATTTGCCGGATGAAATTCAGCTGATTGATGACGGTGTTGGAGAAGTTACTGAAAAAGATGTTTTTTTGGGACAGAGCACCAATTCTGATATTTATGCTTTTAACGTCAAGATTAAGCCGTCGGCGAAAAGCTTAGCTAAACAAAGCCAGGTGAGAATATTTCAAACCTCAATAATTTATGAACTGCTTGAAGAGCTTGAAAAAAGATTAATAGAAGAAAGAGACCCTTTGGAAAACAAAGCGGTTTTTGGCAGAGCGGAAATATTAGCGGAATTTAAAATAGCCGATAAAAAAATTGCCGGAGGGAAAGTAAAAGAGGGTTTAATTGTCCGCGGCCGGAAAGTTTTTTTGGAAAGAGATAATAAAATAATTTCCAAGTCAGTTTTAGCTTCTCTTAAACACGGGGAGGAGGATATTAAAAAAGCTGAAAAAGGCGAAGAGTTCGGGGCAGTCTTTTCTCCGCCGCTTGACTTTAAAAAGGGCGATGTTATAATATCCTATAAAGATGAAGAAACCGATGAATCCTAAAAAGGACGACCGTTTTCAACGGACAAACAGTATTATTTTAAATAATGATAAATTCCTGGTTGCTGTTTCAGGAAAAGACTATGATTCGGTTGCCGCCGGCGCTGGTCTTGGCTTAGTCTTGACTTCTTTGGGAAAAGAAGTTCAGCTTTATACAGACACTTCTTTTAATAAGGAGGATTATCAAGAGTTAAGCGGTATAGAAAAATTCAGCCGGAATTTACAAGGTGGAGAAAAAAAACTAGAAATTGTTTTTAATTGCCCTGTTGATGATATAGAGAAAGTTACTTCAAATCCGGAGGGTGAAAGATTAAGTTTGATTGTTAATTTTAAAGAAAGCGCAAAAGAAATAAGCCCGGCAGATGTTGAAATAAAGAAAACCGATCCGGTTTTTCCGGCCGGTTTTATTTTGGACGTCAATTTCTCTAATGAAAATTTATTGACTCAAAAAGGGGATTGGATTTGGGTTTCAAGAGAAAACGGTAAAAAAGAATGGGCGGAGATTAATGTTGTTGAAAAAAAAGCAACTATGTCGGAGTCAGTAACTGCTTTAATAAGCCGGGGTGATTTTCAAATACCGGTGGCAGCGGCGCAAAATTTTTATTTAGGTATTAAAAGGGGTACTAATAATTTTGAGAGTGCTGATTCAATAGCTTTGGAAACCGCCGCATATTGTTTAAGATTAATTGAAAAACAGCAGACACAAACCGAAGTTAGAAGAACAGAAAATCAAAGTGAAAAAGAAATTGAAGCGAAAGAATCAGCCGGTCCAGAGTCTAAAGAAGGTACTAAAGTTAGCGAGTGGAAAAAACCCCCGATATTTACAGGTGCAACCACTCCTAAAAAATAACCGGGTAAAAGGAGTATGTTATAATTAAAAAGTTTGCGGTTTGGCTCTTGTGGTCAGCCGGTTTTTTGTTTATTATTAGTTATTGATTAAACTTATTATGCCATTAGATAAAGATAAAAAAGAAAAAATCATTAAAAAGTTTCAGAGAGAAAAAGGGGATACCGGTTCGCCGGAAGTTCAGGTAGCTCTTCTATCGGAGAAGATAACTAATCTTCAAGGTCATTTAGAGGAGCATAAAGACGATACTCCGGCTAAAATGGCTCTTCTTGAAGATATAGCTAAAAGAAGAAGATTATTACGTTATTTGTCTTCCCGCAGTCCAAAGCGGTACAAAAAGCTTATTGACAAAATAGGATTGAAGAAATAGAATAGACCGAACAACAAAATAATAAAATGAGTAAATTAGTTAATAAAGAATTTTCCCTTGGCGGAAAAAAAATAGTTATTGAGACAGGTGAGTTGGCTGAACAAGCGGATGCGGCTGTTAAAGTAAAATGTGAGGGCACTGTAGTATTAGTTACTGTAGTTTCCAATAAGCCGAGGTCTGATATTGATTATTTCCCTCTTTTTGTCGAGTATGTTGAACGTTTATATGCCGGTGGAATAATCAAAGGAAGCCGATGGGTAAAACGTGAAGGTAAACCTTCTGACGAAGCGGTTTTGGCGGCGAGAATGATTGACCGCTCAATCCGGCCTTTATTCCCGAAAGGGTTTAAAAATGAGACTCAAGTGGTAGCGACGATACTTTCTATTGATCATCAAAGTGATCCGGACGTTTTGTCGGCGATTGGAGCTTCCGCCGCTCTTCATCTTTCAGATATTCCTTGGAAAGGACCGATTGGGGTAGTCAGAATGGCCTACCGTGACGGCAATTACTTTGTCAATCCTACCGCAGCAGAAAGAGAAAACTCGGATTTAGATTTGTTGGTTTCTGTTGGAAAAGAAGGTGTAGTAATGATGGAAGGCGGAGCCGATCAGCTTACACAGGAAGAATTTTATGGCGCAGTGGTTGAGGCGAAGAAGGAAGCGGATAAAGTAATCACTGTTTTGGAAGAAATGCGAGAAGAAGTTGGCACTCCTAAGCAGGATTATCAAAAGCCGTCACTAAAAGACATCGAGGAAATTCAGTCACAGGTAGAGGCCGATGTCGAGTCAATTATTGACAAAATGTACAAAAGAAAAGAGGGCGATTACCAATTAGTAGAAAACTTTATTGATCAGCTGAAAGATGAAGGCGAATACAAAGCGGAAGTAGTAGAAGAGGCAGTACATCAATTATATAAAAAACTTATTAGAAAGCGGATGCTTAAAGGCGACCGGGTTGACGGAAGGGGATTAAGAGACATCAGGCCGTTGGATATGAAAGTTGACGTTTTACCGAGAACACATGGATCAGCGGTGTTTAAGCGAGGAAAAACACAGGCGCTGACAGTTACTACACTCGGTTCTCCGTCATTGAAACAGCTAATTGAAAGTCCAGCCGGTGAAGAAAGTAAACGTTATATTCATCATTATTTTATGCCGCCTTACTCAGTTGGTGAAACCGGCCGATTTGGTTGGCCGAAGCGCAGAGAAGTCGGCCATGGGGCCTTAGCTGAACAGGCACTGCTTCCGGTGATTCCCTCTGAGGAGAATTTTCCTTATACAATACGATTAGTTTCAGAAATTTTGTCATCAAACGGTTCAACGTCAATGGCTAGTACCTGCGGTTCAACTTTGTCTTTAATGGATGCCGGTGTTCCTATTTCTTCACCGGTTGTTGGAATTTCGATAGGGAAAGTAAGTGAAGGCAGTAATTATGTACTGATGACCGATATGCAGGGGATTGAAGATTTTAATGGCGATATGGACTTTAAACTAACGGCGACGGAAAAGGGAATAACGGCGGTCCAACTGGATATTAAAACTGAAGGATTAAAAGTAAAAATAATTAAAGAAGCATTAGCAAGAGCAAAAAAGGCGAACAAATTTATTTTGAAAGAAATGAATCAGCTTATTTCCAAACCAAGAAAAAAAGTATCCGAATATGCGCCGAAAATAGTTATGATTCAAATACCGCCTAAAAAAATAGGCGAGCTTATTGGCCCGGGTGGAAAAACAATAAAGCGCTTAATTGATGAAACTGATTGTGCAATTAATGTTGAGGACGATGGAACAGTGAGTATCAGCGGTATGAATGAGGAAGATGTTAATCAAGCAGTTGAAGGAATAAAAGCGCTGACCAGAGAGGTTGAGGTTGGTGAGGAATTTGACGGTGAAGTAAAAAGGGTTGAGCCGTTTGGTGCATTTGTAGAATTTTTGCCGGGCAAGCAGGGCCTAGTTCATGTTTCAAAAATGAGTGACCGTTATGTAGAAGATGCCCAAAAAGTTTTAGACGTCGGTCAAAAGGTTAAGGTAAAGTTGCTTAAGATTGATGACCGGGGCCGCTATGATTTAAAACTCCTTGAGCCCAAAATTTAATCTTTGTAAAAAAGTACTTGCCAATTTTATTTCGGCAAATGTTGAATCTTTGATTATTGGTATGTAGAATGAATTAGAATGACAGACAAAAAACAAAAAAACTATTTAGAAGATATAAAGCAGAAAGTAAAAAAAGCTGATTTGCCGGCTGGTTTAAGTGAAAAAGCTGACCAGGAGATAAGAAGACTGGAATTAATTCAGCGCGGTGACGCTTTTTGGAAAGGCCTCGACCAGTTATCGCATTGGACAGACTGGATTGTTTCTCTTCCCTGGCAAAAAAAGACAAAAGATATTCTTGATCTTAATCATGCCCAAGAAGTGCTTGACGACAGTCATTATGGTCTGGAAAAGATAAAAGACCGGATTTTAGAATACCTGTCGGTTTTAATTTTAAAAGAAAAACGACGTGAAGGAAAAGTCAGAGCGCCGATTCTATGTTTTGTCGGTTTAGTCGGTACCGGTAAAACAACAATCGCTAAATCGATTGCTGAGGCATTGGATAGAAAATTTATCCGGATACCTTTTGGCGGATTGGGCGATCCGCTTTATTTAAGAGGCCAGTCGCGTATTCATCCGGAAGCAGAGCCGGGGCAGGTTATCAAAGGACTTCGTCAAGCGGAAGCAAAGAATCCGGTAATTTTGCTTGATGAAATTGATCGGGTAGCGGACGATTCTCTAAACACAATAATGGGAGTTTTAGTTGAATTGCTCGACCCGGAGCAAAATGACCGGTTTAACGATTATTTTATAGATTACCCTTTTGATTTATCGGAAGCAATTTTTATTGCCACTGCCAACCATACCCGGCGAATAGCTACTGCAGTAATGGACCGGCTTGAGGTTTTACAAATGCCCTCCTATACTGATGATGAAAAGATAGCTATTGGTAAAGATTATTTACTGCCGAAAGCAATTGAGCAGACCGGATTGGATGAAAACGAAGTTAGTTTTGAAGAGAGAGTTTGGCCGAAAATTACCCGGCCTTTAGGTTATGATGCCGGTGTCCGGACACTTTACCGCAACATTGAAAGTATTTGTCGTAAAGCCGCTCGTCAGATTGTTCAAGGAAAAAAAGAAAAAGTTGAAATTACGGTAGAAAACGTTAATGATTATTTACCGTTATAATAAAATAAAGCACGAAATCCGAAGCACGAAATTCGAAACAAATTTTAATGTCTGAAAATCAAAATAACAAAATTTATGATTTGGAAGAAAGAACATATAAATTTGCTAAAGATGTCCGAGAATTTGTTAAAAAGATAACTAAGACAATGGGTAACCGAGAAGATGGAAAACAATTGATTCGTGCCTCAGGGTCAGTTGGTGCTAATTACATAGAAGCAAATGAGGCCTTGAGTAAAAAGGATTTTGTGCATAGAATAAAAATATCTCGTAAAGAATCTAAAGAAAGTAGATATTGGTTAAAGTTATTGGATTTGAACAAGAAAGAATTGCTTAACCGCGAAAGAAAAAGGTTAGCAGGGGAAGCTACCGAACTGATGAAGATATTTAGTTCAATTATGATAAAGTCAAAATAGGTAGTTTTTTATTTGAAAATTTATTATTATTTATTGTTTCGAGTTTCGATATTCGAAATTCGAATTTAGCCTTGACAGGCTGGAAAGGATTATTATGGATAAATTAAGAATACTATCTTTAAGCAGTTTTGTAGACGTAACCGCCAATATGTACGTTTATCACTACCTGCCGAATGGAAAAGAAAAAAACGACCAGATTTTAATTGTTGACTGCGGAATGGGATTTCCGGAAAGAAGCACCCTCGGTGTCGATTTAATTATTCCTGACTTTGATTATGTTCTCAAGCGCAAAGATAAAGTAAAAGCAGTTGTTCTTACTCACGGCCACGAAGACCATATTGGAGCATTGACTTTTTTACTTCCGGATTTAGGTAAAAATGTTCCGGTGTACGGTTCTCGGCTGGCAGCGGCATTAGTTCGCGAGAAACTGGATGAAAAAAACATTTCGGGTTCTGTTCGTGAATATAATGAAAATATGACTTTTTCAGCCGGAAAATTTAAAGTTGATTCCGCCCGCGTCAATCATTCTCTGCCGGATACATATCACCTTTTGATTCAAACACCGGTAGGAAATTTTTATCACGGAACAGACTTTAAACTTGACTTTACCCCACCGGATGGGGTTTTGCCTCAAACAGACAAAATTGCTGATTTTGGAAGAAAAGGTGTAACTTGTCTGCTGTCTGATTGTCTTGGTTCTGAAAAACGGGGGCACTCACCGTCAGAAACTATTTTAAATCAGGTTTTTAACGATGAAATCCACCGTTCTAAAGGCAGAGTTTTTATAACCGCCATTTCTTCAAATATTTACCGTTGGGACGCGGCAATAGAAGCTTCCAAAAGAGACGGCAGAAAAATTGCTTTGGTTGGGATGTCAATTCAGAAAAATGTTGAAACTACCAGAAAACTGGGATATTTGAAAAATTTAAGAAAAGGCGACGTAATTAGTTACCATCAAGCATTGAAAATGCCGGATGATAAAGTTACTTTTCTAATTGCCGGCAGTTTGGGCCAAACCGGCTCCAGCTTAGATCGGGTAGTTCTGGGCAAACACAAAATAAGCGTTAAGGAGGGTGACAAGTTTATATTTTCCTCTCCGGATTATGTGCCGGGAACCAGCGGGGCGGTTTTTCAGATAATCAATGAATTGTTTAAACAGGGAGCAGAAGTAATTTATGAAGAAATCGGCGAGACTTTGCATGTTTCCGGTCATGGTTACCAAAGAGAATTGTCTCTTGTTGCTGATTTGGTTAAGCCCGAATACTATATTCCAATTGGCGGTGAATGGCGTCATGCCTACAAATACCGTGAATTGATTAGTAAAATGGGGGTTGATGAGAGAAAAGTAATTATCCCCCGGGGTAATGTTGTTCCGACCTTCAGTGCTGACGGCGGCATTGATTTGGGTTACCGGCATCAAAACCGGCGGGTTCTGATCGACGGTTTAGGAATTGGTGATGTTGGTAAAACTGTTTTACGCGACCGCCGCAACTTAGCCGAAGACGGCATTATTGTAATTATTATGCTTGTTGACAGCCAAAATTATGATTTGACGGATAATCCGACTGCTGCTTCAAGGGGTTTTGTTTATATGAAGGAAAGTAAAAAATTATTGGCGGATATAGAGAAAAAAGCCGGAGAAATTTATAATCAAGCCAAAAAGCCGAAATTTAGTTACCAGACGGTAAGAGGACAAGTTCAAGGCCGATTGGAGGAGTTTATTAAATCAAAAACCGGGCGCGAACCGATAATTTTGCCGGTGATATTGGAAATATAAATTAGGCAGGCGACACAGATCTGCGTCGCCTACTACAATTTGGGAGATATCATATGGCCAGAAGAAAGAAAAAAAAATCAAAACTAAAATTAAAAAAGAAGACAATAATGTCGATTATTGCCGTTATTTTTTTAATGGCTGGTTTAATTACCATTTTTGGTTTTTTAAGACAAGGACATGTGCTAATAAAATTAAATGATATATTTCTCCAATATTTCGGTTTGGTTGCTCTTTTATTGTCACCGATATTTTTACTTTTCGCTTTATTATTCAGCCGGATTTCAACACCGCTTCAACAGCCGACGATTGTTATCGGGGCCTTAATAATTTTCATTTCTCTTCTTGGAATGGCCCAAGCGGGAATTGGCGGATCCTGGCTTTGGGAACAAACTTCTTACCTAATTACCCCGTTAGGGGCAATGACTATTTTTATCGGCGGTTTTTTAATTGGGTTGGTAGTAATGTTTAACAGTTCTTTAAAAGAATTAATCGAGTGGGCGGGAAGTTTGTTGAAAACGGTTAAAAAATATACTTTTGGTCATGAAAAAGAAAAAAAGAAACCGACGTTTATTGGTGAAAAAGAGGAAACTGAAAAAGAGCCGGAAAAACAGCCGGAAAAACCTCCTTTAGCCAAACAGCGTCCGGCACCGGTTGTTGATCAACCTTCTTCCGATGAATTACCAATCAGTCCGTTTACCTCTAAAGGTAAAGCTTCTGAATGGGAATATCCACCGCTGAATTTATTAAGAGGTGATTTGGACAGTGAAGCTGACCGCGGCAATGTTAACGCCAATGCTAATACGATTGAGGAAACTTTGGAATCTTTTGGAATAACTGCTCGAGTAAAAGAAGTAAATAAAGGGCCGGCGGTTACTCAATACGCTTTAAAAGTTGCTTTAGGTACAAAATTGTCAAAAATTACTTCAAGAGCGGAAGATTTGGCCTTGGCTTTGGCAGCGCCTACCGGTCAAATAAGAATTCAAGCGCCGATTCCCGGCCGGTCACTTGTCGGTATTGAAGTGCCTAACAAATCTTCAGCAATTGTTTCTTTAAAAGAAATGCTGAATTCCGAACAAATGGAGAATGCTGAACCGACAATTTCAATTCCTCTTGGTTTAAACGTTTCCAATAAAATTAGATTGATTGATGTTAAAAAAATGCCTCATATGTTAATTGCCGGTCAAACAGGATCAGGGAAAAGTGTTTTATTAAGTTCAATAATTTCTACCCTCCTTTTTAGAACTACTCCTGATGAATTAAGATTAATTTTGGTTGACCCGAAAAGAGTTGAATTGACCAGGTTTGATAATATACCCCATTTACTAACCCCGGTTTTAACCGACCCCAAAAAGGTGGTTTCCGCACTGAAATGGGCAATAAAAGAAATGGACCGGCGTTATGAAGTATTAGCCAAAAAAGGGGTCAGGAATTTGGAGTTTTATAACCAGGCCGTAGAAGAAGATGAAAGAGTCCCTTATGTTTTGATAATAATTGATGAGTTGGCCGATATTATGCTTTATGCTCCTTCAGAGGTTGAAGACAAAATTTGCCGTCTGGCGCAGATGGCGAGGGCAACCGGAATTCACTTGCTTCTTGCCACTCAGCGGCCGTCGGTTGATGTAATTACCGGTTTAATTAAAGCTAATATACCGAGCAGAATTTCTTTTGCAGTTGCCAGCAACGCTGACTCCAGGGTTATTTTAGATATGCCCGGAGCCGAAAAATTATTAGGAGAAGGCGATATGCTTTTTATTCCACCTGACCAGGCAAAACCGTCAAGAATACAAGGACCTTATATCAGTGATTCCGAAATAAATGACCTGATTAGTTTTCTTAAAAAACAGGGGGGAACAGATTATCAAAAAGAAGTGGTTAAACAGCCGGTGCCTGTTTCGCAAAGCACGGTTTTAATCGACGGCGAAGAAAGGGATGAATTATTCGAAGAAGCCAAACAGTTGGTGATTGCCGCTGATAAAGGGTCCGCTTCTCTGCTCCAGCGTAAACTTCATGTCGGTTATGCCAGAGCGGCTCGAATTTTAGACCAGCTTCATGCCGCCGGTATCGTTGGCCCTCCCCGCGGTTCTAAAGCAAGGAAAATAATTCGTTGACACAGTTAAAATGGGTATGAAATGAAAAGAGCAGGTGAAATTTTAAAATCTTCTCGAGTGTCTCAAAATTTATCTATTCAAGATGTTGTTAAAGCGACTAAAATACCGGAAGAGTTTATTAAGGCGATAGAAAAAAATGAGTATCAAAACTTACCGGATGGTGTTTATGCCCAGTTGTATGTTAAAAAATATGCTCAATTTTTACATCTTTCGTCCCAGAAAATCGCCGCTATTTTTAGACGAGATTATCATGACGATAAGGATTCGGTTGCTTTTTCATTTCAAAAACTAAATTTTTTCTCAAAATGGCAGGGCTATATTGCCGGCGGATTTCTAGTTATTTTATTTTTAGGTTATTTAATCTATCAGTACTTTAGTTATGTCAGACCGCCGGATGTAAAAATTACCAGTAAGGAATTTAGTTCACAGGGCTGGGTTATTTCAGGCAAGACTCATTCCGGAGCAACTTTAACAATTGACGGCCAAATCGTTAATCTTGATGATAATGGACGGTTTGTTTACACTGCTGACCGTCAAAACAACCAAATACATATTATTGTCCGTTCGCCGGCGGGCCGAACCAAAGAAATAACTAAAAAACTAGACGGAAACTAATACGAAAAAGTGTTGCACTAATAAAAACCTGCGAGGTTCCGAAGGATCCTCGGAGGTTGAAAAAATACAAGAAA
>CAZBPF010000011.1:0-12422 GCA_964493745.1 uncultured Gammaproteobacteria bacterium | reverse complement strand
CGGAGGTGGGAAAAGGCCTTATTCGCCTCGGCGGCGCGTTCAACCTGTTCTTTTTTATTGTAAGCTCCGCCTCTCTGATTATAGGCGTCAATTATTTCTGCAGCTAATTTCTCGGCATAAGTATGATATTCAGAATTGGGCTTACTCCGGGCCGAGACTACCAACCACCTAATTGCCAGTGAATCTCGTCGTTTTCCTCTCACCGGCATCGGCACCTGATATGCCGCGCCGCCTACCCGCCTTGACCGAACTTCTTTATTCGGTTTAATATTATTCACGGCCTGTCGGAAAACAGTCATCGGGTCGGTTTTTTCTTTTTTCTTTATTATCTTAAAAGCATTATAAATTTGTTTTCTAGCTGTTGATTTTTTACCGTCTTTCATCGCCCGGTTAATAAGTTTTGTCACTAAACGGCTTTGATAAACCGGATCTTTCTCAACTTCTCTGGTTTTAACTCTTCCTTTTCTCGGCATTTTATTCTCCCGCCTCCTCAACTGTCGTATCTAAATTATCACTATCGTCACTTTGGTCAGCAACAACACCGCTTTTCGGTGTACCGTATTTACTCCGGCTGGATTTACGGCCAACTACTCCGGTTGAATCACCAACACCGCGGACAATGTGGTATTTAACACCCGGCAAGTCTCTTACCCGGCCGCCCCGAACCATAACCACTGCGTGCTCCGCCAAATTGTGACCTTCGCCCGGGATATAAGCGGTTACTTCTCTTTGATTAGATAAACGTACTTTGGCTACCTTCCGCAAAGCTGAATGCGGTTTTTTAGGAGCCATTGTTTTAACCTGAGTCACTACTCCGCGTTTCTGCGGTGAATTGACGTCAATCAGCCGCCCTTTAAGATTATTAAGCTTGCCGTGCAAAGCCGGGCTTTTTGATTTTTTACTTGGTTTCTTGCGGCCCTTACGGACCAATTGATTAATTGTCGGCATAAATTCATTAATTTCGAAATCCGAAATCCGAAATCCGAAAACTTTTGGATTTTAAAAATTCAAGCTTTTGATTTGTTTCGAGTTTCGAACTTCGTACTTCGTATTTTAGCATATTATTATTCTAATTTCGCTCTCTCAGGAGTTATCGGAATTTTGCGTCCAACAATAACATTTTCTTTTAAACCAATCATTGGATCAACTTTTCCTAAAATTGAGGCCTCTGTCAAAACATTGGTTGTATGCTGGAATGAAGCCGCAGATAACCAAGAATAAGTGTTTAAAGCCGCTTTTATTAATCCTAAAATAACCCGTTTACCTTTGGCCGGCTTTTTATTTTCTTCTTTTAGCTCCTGATTAATTTCCTGATATATCGGCTGTTCCACGTATTCACCGATCAAAAAATCAGAATCTCCGGGTCGAATAATTTTAACCCGACTGCTCATTTCCCTGATCAGTGTTTCAAAATGTTTATCATGAATAGTAATCCCCTGAGATTCATAAACTCCTTGCACTTCTTTAAGCAGATATAATTGGGCATCACGGAAGCCGCGTGTTTCCAAAACTTGTTCAGTATCTAAAGAACCGGAAGCCAATTTAGTACCTTTTTTAACTACATCGCCCGCTTCCACCTTTAACTCACTGGTTAAAGGAACTCGGTAAGAAACACTTTTTTTATTTTTACCTTTACCGCCGACTATACTAATATTATATCCCTGCTCAGTTTCATTAATTTTTACTTTACCGTCTATTTCAGCTAATGGAGATAAATTCTTCGGTGTCCTGACTTCAACCAATTCTTCAACCCTCGGCAAACCTTGGGTTACGTCCTTACCAACAACACCGCCGGCGTGCTTGGTTCTCATTGTCAGCTGAGTTCCCGGTTCGCCTATTGATTGAGCGGCAACTACTCCCACCGGTGTACCAATTTCGACCGGTTTTTTGTTTGACATATCCCAGCCGTAGCACTTTGAACAAACTCCATATTTAGTCCGGCAGTAAAGCGGTGAACGGACGGCAACTTTTTTAACTTTCTTCTTTTCAATCAATTCCGCCTCATCCTCGTTGAGTAAGTGACCCTTTTTAAACAAAACTTTTCCGGTTTTAGGATCTTTAACGCTGTCCGCCAAATAACGGCCCAACAATCTTTTACCAAATGATTTTTTTCTGGGTCCGCTCCTCTTAATGATTAATTTTCTTGACGTTCCACAATCTTCTTCCCTAACTAAACTACTGTGGGCAACATCAACCAAACGGCGGGTCAAATAACCGGCATCGGCAGTTTTTAGAGCAGTATCAGTCAATCCTTTTCTGGAACCACGAGCACCAGTAACGTATTCAAAAACCGACAGGCCTTCTCTGAAATTGGATTTAGTCGGCAAAGGAACTATTCTTCCCATCGGGTCGACAACTAATCCTCTCATTCCTGAAACCTGTTTTATCTGGTCCCTTGAAACACGCCCAATTCCGGCGTCACTTATCATTTTAATCGGATCTTCCGGGCCAAACCTTTCCCAAGTTAAATCAGCAATTTCTTCCGTTGTTTCAATCCACATATTTTGAGTTAACTCGCCTCTTTCATTTTTAGTAATCAAACCCTCGTGGTAGTTATCCTCGATTTGGCTTGCTCTTTGGTTAGCTTTCTCAATAATTTTTTCCTTTTCGGGAAGTAATTTACAGTCAAAAATAGACGGGGATATACCGGAATAAGTAGCGGCAAAAAAGCCGATATCCTTTAATCCGTCAATTAAATCAACTACTCTGTCCGAATCTAAGTTTTCATAGGCAGAATTAACCAGCTTTTTAATCTCGGCTGATTGTACCGGCTTGTTAACATATCCTAATTCCTCCGGTATTACCTGGTTGAAAATGATTCTTCCAACCGAAGTTAAGATAATTTCACCTTTA
The DNA here is from genome assembly GCA_964493745.1 of uncultured Gammaproteobacteria bacterium. Classification (GTDB taxonomy): domain Bacteria; phylum Patescibacteriota; class Microgenomatia; order UBA12405; family JAHJSD01; genus CAYSLZ01. Next base: position 9,569 of record CAZBPF010000011.1, on the reverse strand, counting down.
ATTTTAACGCCGATTAATTGCCTTAACTCAATTTTATTTGTCCTCCAAGCAATCAAAGCTTCTTCCTGGTCAGCAAAAAGAGACACTTTTTTCAAAGCTTTTTTCTGCTCATTTACTAGACCTAAATCTTTTTCCCTAATTGAAGTCATAAAATAACTACCGACAACCATTTCCTTTGCCGGAACATTTATCGGCTTACCGCTGGCCGGCTTAAGTAGATTCTTACCCGGCATCATTTTCTCCTCAGCTTCTTTCTGAGACTTTTTTGACAAAGGCAAGTGAACACCCATCTCGTCGCCGTCAAAGTCAGCATTAAATCCTGAACAAATACAGGCGGGAAGCCGTATTGCTAAACCGTCAACCAGTTTTGGTTTAAACGCTTGAATAGAAAGTTTATGCAAAGTCGGCGCTCTGTTCAGCAGAACAAGTTTATTCTTAACAACTTCTTCTAAAATATCGTAAACCTCGGGCGGTTTATGGTCAAGAATATTTTTTGCACTACGCACATTAGGTGCCAAACCGCGTAAAATCATTTCCCGCAGTATAAACGGTCGGAACAATTCCAGTGCCATTTCACGCGGAAGGCCGCACTCATTCAATTTTAATTTCGGACCGCTGACAATAACACTTCGTCCGGAATAATCAACACGCTTCCCCAGTAAGTTTCTTCTAAATCTGCCCTTTTTGCCTTTAAGCAGGTCTGATAAAGACCTCGGCGGCCTCTTGGAATAGCGCTGACGTCGGCTTTTTGAAGCATCTATCAGCATATCAACCGATTCTTGAAGCATCCTTTTTTCATTTCTTAAGATTATTTCCGGAGCTCCAAGTTCCATCAGACGTTTTAAACGATTGTTTCTATTAATTACCCTCCGGTACAAGTCGTTTAAATCACTAGTTGCAAACCTCCCTCCGGTCAGCTGAACCATCGGCCTTAATTCAGGCGGAATTACCGGCAGAGTTCTCAATACCATCCAAGTCGGCTCAATGCCGGCTTTAATCATTCCGTTGATAACCCTGATCCTTCTCATCAAGGTTTTCTTTTTTTGTTTACTCCGCGTCTTTTTTAAATCTTTCCTTAATTTACGAATAGTTGATTTTAAGCTGAAATCTTTAAGTATCTTTAATATTGCCTCTGCTCCCACTTCCACTTCAAAAAAATCGTCGGCTCCAAATTGTTTTAAGTGTTCTAACTCTGCTTCCGTTAAAACCGACAATACATCAATTGATTCCGCTTTATTAATCAATTCTTTTTTTAGCTCCTCCAACTTTTCATGCTCAACCGCCTCTTTATTTTTCAAACGCTGTTTTTTCTGGCGAAACTTGACCGATAATTCCTCTTTGGCAATCGCCCGCTGTTCCTCAGATTTAATTTCTTTTTTCAGCTTTTTTTCTTCATCTTTTTTGGACTGCTGGAGTTTCGCCATTTTTTCTTTAATTTTTTCAGTTATTCTTTGCTTACGTTTGTCAACGCCATCTTCAATTTTAGAAGCCGCCCCTCTCTGTACTCGTCCGTCACACTCCAGGACCATATAGCGGGCAAAATAAATTACTCCTTCCAAATCCTTACGCGAGATGTCCAATAAGTAAGCTAAAGGCGAAAAAATGTTTTTCCAGTACCATAAATGAATAACCGGAGCCGCCAAATTAATATGACCCATTCTTTCTCTCCTTACCCGGGAATGAGTTACCTCTACACCGCATTTATCACAGACAACTCCTTTGTATCGGCGCTTTTTGTACTTGCCGCAATAACACTGATAATTTTTGGTCGGACCAAAAATTTTCTCACAAAATAAACCGTTTTTTTCCGGCCTCCAAGTGCGGTAATTTATTGTCTCCGGTTCAGTTACCTCACCGTGCGACCATTTTAACATTTCATCAGGCGAGGCCAGTTTAATCCTTAAACCACTAAACTCACTTAAATCTCCAAAATTTTCAATCGCCATATCTCGTTTATTCCTTTTATTATCTGCCATTATTCCTCCTTAACAGGATTAACCTTTAAGCCCAATCCGGCCAGTTCTTTTACCATAACTTTAAACGACTCCGGTATTCCCGGTTCCGGAATATCTCTACCCTTTATCATTGACTGGAAGGCCTGGCCTCTGCCCTCTATATCATCGGATTTGATAGTCAGCATTTCCTGTAAACCATGGGCCGCCTTATGCGCTTCTAAAGCCCAAACTTCCATTTCTCCCAAACGCTGTCCACCCATTCTTGCCTTACCACCCAACGGCTGTTGAGTTACCAGCGAATAAGGTCCGGTTGAACGGGCATGAACTTTATCCTGGACCATATGAATCAGCTTCATTATATAAGCAATACCGACTACCGTCTTTTGGGCATAGGGCTCACCGGTTTTGCCGTTAAAAAGCTGAGCTTTTCCATCAACAGGTAGATCAGCTTTTTCCAAAATTTCTTGTAATTCTTCTTCTGAAAATGCTTCAAAAACAGGTAAGGCGTATTTTTTATCAAGCTTTTTGCCGGCCCAACCAAGATGTGTTTCCATAATCTGGCCCAAATTCATTCTGGCAATAACAGAGAGTGGAGAAATTACAATATCCACCGGAGTGCCGTCCTCCAAGTAAGGCATATCTTGAGCCGGAACAACTTTTGAAATAACACCTTTATTTCCGTGACGTCCGGCCAATTTATCGCCAACTTTAACTTTTCTAAGCTGAGCCACGGAAACTTTAATCACTTTATTAATACCCGGATCCAGCTCGTCGCCTTCTTGGCGGTCAAGAATATTAACGTCAATTACTGTTCCGCCTTCACCGTGAGGAATTCTTAAACTAGTATCTTTAACATCCTTAGCTTTTTCGCCAAAAATCGCCCGCAGTAATCTTTCCTCCGCGCTTAATTCTTTTTCTCCTTTTGGCTCCACTTTTCCAACAAGAATGTCATGAGCGCCGACGCTGGCACCAACCATAACTATTCCCTCCTTAGTTAAATTAGCTAAATCCGACTCGGCCACATTAGGAATATCTCTGGTTACCTCTTCCGGACCTAATTTAGTTTCGACAACTTCCGCCTCATATTCTTCTATCTGAATCGAAGTAAAACTATCTTTTTTTAATAAACGGTCAGAAATAGCAATCGCATCCTCGTAAACCAACCCTTCAAACGGAGCATAGGCAATCAACAAGTTTTTTCCGGGAGCAAATTCACCGTCCTGACAAGCAGGTCCGTCAATAATCATTTGTCCCTTTTTAACTTTTTCCCCAATTTCAACAACCGGCCTTTGTGTATAGCAGGTTCCATAAGGACTAGTTCTTCGATATTTGGTTATTTGATAATTCTTATTTTTACCACCCTTTTTTGGCTCAATAACTATTTTTTCTGCATCAACATATTTAACCTCCCCATCTTCCTCTGCCTCCATAACCCAGCCCATTGCCCGGGCAATGGTTTTTTCCAACCCGGTACCGGTAATCGGTGATTCCGGCTTAACCAAAGGAGCACCCTGGCAAAGCATATGGGCACCCATTAAAGCACGCTGCGGCTCATCATGGGCGACAAAAGGAATTAGGGCGGCCGCCACTCCCAAAACCTGTTGTGATACATAATCAATCAGCTGAACATTTTCCACTGCCGATTCAAAAAACTCGCCGTCATGTCTAACCGGAACCCATTCCTGAGTTATGAAACCGTCTTCATCAATTTCCACACTGGTATGAGTAATATAATACTGTTCCTCGTCATCAGCCGGTAAATATACAACCTCGTCAGTCACTTTCATTTTTGTTTTGCCGCCGGATTTAATTTTTTCTACTTTCCGGTAAGGCGCCTCTAAAAAACCGTATTTATTGATTTTGGCAAATAATGCCAAATAAGTAACCAAACCGATATTCATCCCTTCAGGAGACCGAATCGGACATATCCGGCCGTATTGAGAATCGTGAATATCCCTAATCGAAAAAGAAGCTCTTTCCCGGCTCAAACCACCCGGACCGAGAACAGTAACCCTTCTTAATAAATCCAATTCCGACAAAGGATTAGTCTGCTCCAAAATAGAAGATAATTGATTGGTTCTAAAAAATGAGTTGACGGAATTAGTAAACACTTGGGAAGAAACTAAACGAGTCGGAGTCGTCCCGTCTTTGGTTGGACTAGCCAAACTCATTCTTTCTTTTACCATTCTTTCAAAACGCCTTGTCGCCGAACGCAAAGCTACTTGAACAATAATTTCACCAACTTGACGTATCCGCCGGTTGCCCAAATGGTCAATATCGTCAATTTTTTCTGCTTTCCCCTGTTGAAGTGATATCAAATATTTAACCGTAGAAACAAGATCTTCCTCTTTTAAGACCCAATTCTCCTCTTTTTCATCATCAAAAGACAAACCCAACCGTTTATTTATTTTATACCTTCCCACTTGACCTAACTCATAGGTGCGAAGTTCAAAAAAACGTTCACGGAAATTGTTACGAGCCGTTTCCAAAACCGCCGGTTCTCCCGGCCGGATTTTCTGGTAAAACTCAAGCAGGGCCTGTTCTTGATTCTCGGTTGTATCCTGTTCAATTGTCGGCTGAATAAATTTACCGAAAGTGTCAATTAACTCCCTATTTGACTGAATCCCCAAAGCCCGGAATATAATCGTTGCCGGAAATTTTCTCCGCCTGTCAATGCGGGCATAAATTATCCCCCGTCTGCTGACTAAAAACTCAAGCCAGGACCCTCTCAACGGCCTTAATTCCGCTTCATGCAAAATTTTACCGGTTCTTTCATCTTCCTCAGCTGTAAAATAAACTCCGGGTGAACGAACCAATTGGTTTAAAATACACCGCTCAATCCCGCTAACAATAAATGTTCCCTGTTCAGTCATCAAGGGAAGATTCAATAAAAAGACGTCCTCAGTTTCCGTCTTATTTTTTCTTTTATTGGTCAACTTTGTTTCAATCTCAACCGGAGCTGAATAAGTAAGGTCTTTTCTGAATGCCTCTTCCGGAGTAACACTAGGTTTGCCAATTTTAACTTTGCCAAACTCCAACAGCCAGTTTTTACCGGTATAATCTTCGATCGGCGCTATTGAACGTATAGTTTCACCTAAATCGTGGTTGACAAATTTTTCCCATGATTGTTTCTGTACTTTGGTTAAATCGGTCGGTTTGGGAGTAAATGGTTTATCGCCCAAATAAATTCTTTTATTCGCCATAAGGTTTTTATAGACCAAAAAAAGACACGGACCTAAGTCCGTTGCCTAATTAGTGGCTCTATTATAACATAATAGTTTTATTATTCAAGAAATAGCTCACCTTAAATATTGATCAACGTTTTTATTGTGTTCTTCCAATGTTTCAGCGTAATGCATTTTACCTTGTCCATCAGAAATATAATACCAGTATTTTGTCTCCTGGTAATTAACCACCGATTTTAAAGAATCAAGTGAAGGGTTACAAATAGGCGCCGGCGGAAGATCCTTATGCAAATAAGTATTATATGGAGAATCAATCGTTTTTAAATCAACTGCACTTACTTTTGGCCACCAAGTACAGGCCTCACTTTTGGGATTACAAATCTGGTTAGCTTTTGCATACTGAACAGAAGCATCAACCTGGAGTGGCCAATCATTTTTTAATCGCTTGATTAAAATTCCGGAAACAATTTTTCGGTCGTCGCTATTTTTAACCTCACGTTCAACTAAAGAAGCTAGAATTATAACCCTGTTTTTGTCTAATCCGGTATCATTTTCCAGTGACTGCCATTTTTTCTCAAAATTGTCGGACATTTTTTTTACCATTTCGGCAACAACCGTATCAGCCGGCAGTAAATAAGAATCAGGAAACAGCCGACCCTCTTTATTGGTGGTTAAGCTGATAAACTCCTTTGCCGGCAAACCCAGCTTTTCCTCCAGGAGCAAACCGTATTCTTCGCGGCGCTGGCCTTCAATAAAAGTTACCAACAGATCATCTTTTCCCTGTCTAAGCTCCTCGACTAACCGAGGAACACTTAATCCGGCCGATAATTGAAAACTGCCTGCTTGGATTTTACCGACCTGATTTGTCAAATAAAGGTAAAAAAGAAAGACATTTTTGTCCTTAATTAAACCCTTTGACTGCAGACGGTCGGCAATCGACTTGGTCGCATCTCCACGGTTGATTACAAAAACAATGTTTTCGTCTCCGCCAACCGGCTGGAGATTATTATAATAGTATATAGACGCTGTAATTCCCAACAAAAAAATCAGGGAAAAAAATCCAGCGAAGACTTTCCTCATTTTTTTACGCTTTCTCTACCAACTACCAGCTACTAACCACTAAATTTTTAAACTTCTTCAAATAAAGCCCGACGATAAGTATCTTTTTCCGGGTTATAAATAAAAATTCTGCCGCATTTACAAGTAACTTTTTCAGTGCCGTCATCACGTTTTTCACGTTTGCCGCTTGATAAAGGAGTGCCGCATCCAACACACCTGCCTTGTGATAACAACCAGGCCTGAATCGGTGCAATTATATTTTTAAACACCTTCCACCTCCCTCTCTACTAATTTCGAAACCCTAATTAAAAGCCCCGAAATATTAAATTATTAATATAATACGATTGTATCACGGCTTGTTTAATCGACCAAACGCGCTTTGACAATTAACCGTCTTAAATAAGTTCCGGGCGGCGAGCAGGTAATTAATGTCAAATATCTTCCGTCATACCTTTGCTCAAGAACGGAAACATCAGTAGGCGGAACTTCAAACATTTTTTCAACTAAATACTCATATTTTATACCGTCATAACTAAGAATTAATTTGTCTCCTTGTTTTAAAGTGTGCAAAGTGGAAAAAATAGATACATAATTCTTGGGGTTAAAAAATTGGGGCAGTATTGAATGACCGAATATAACGGAATTACCCATTTGACCTGGTAAGGCAGTGTCCGGGTAGTGAATTAATTTCTTTTTTAAATCCTCGCCTCCGATACTCACCCAAGCGTTATCAATATTCAGTTTGGGAATTGAAATACGATAATCAGTAATTCCTGAATCTGAACGAACAGCAGTTTTAGGCGTATCTTCAAACCAGGAGGTAATCAATGTATAGTCCTTATTGTCGTCCTGAGCTGAGGCTGAAATTGAACCCAAAGTCCTTGACCGTTCCTGAACAATCGGACTAAGTATTTTAGAACGGCTTAAACTACCCGAATACCTGAATTGATAACTTAAAAGCGGAACAATCGCATTTCCAACTAAAACTAATCCAAAAATAGAGAAAAGAAGTGATAAGAACTTCTTTCGGCTGTTATCCGTTTTTTGATCTGGTCGTGAGCGGATTTTAGGTTCCGCTTTCCGGTAACAATAAAGAGACATTAATTACTCCTCCACCTTAATAATAATATTTTCCGGCCGTGAAGGCAAATAGCCGAAAAACTTCATCAGAGGAAACTGATAAATAACTTCATGCCGGTAAATTCTCGGGTATGTTTCTCTTATCAATTCTTTAGCAAACATTTCCTTTTTCCGAACTATTTCATTTTTTAAATTTTCAACATCAATTTCCGGATAGACTTTACCTTTTAACTCTAACTTGCCGGTAATTTTTTCTTCGCCGTCTTCATTTTCATCCACATCAAGTTTAGCTGTCAAGCTTTCTTCTTTCAGTTGATATCCTTCTTCTGTTTTTTCACCCAATACTTTTCCGGCAATTTCAATTAAACGTTGATGGTTTATTTTAGCGGCAGTCAGATTAATAGTCAGGTCTAAACTGACTTCTTCAACTTCAGCGCCTTCTTCAGCCGAAAAAACCTCTTCCACCGTAGTTGATTGAAAACTCCCCTCAATAATTTTGCTGTCGGCCAATTTTGATTTTAACTCTTCTTCCGCCTGACTTTTTAAGTCTTCAATTAAATCCTCTTTTAATTGCTGACGGTCTGTTTCCGAAACAACCCGAATCTCACGGCTGGTGCCGCCCGACATTGCCTCAGGGTTACGGGCTAAATAATCCTCGTCGGAATAATCGCCAACAGTAAAAGTAGTATTGGCCGCTAAATTATAGTCCGGACCGATATTGCCGGCGGTTACCGAAACCGTTGTTTCTCCCCAGCGATCAACTCCGGTTTCTAAATCGGCAGTTTTAGAGGCAACAGAAACGTCATTGTCTAAAACAAACTCTAAATTCTCCGGTCCAAATAAGCTTGTCCCGGCTTCAAATTCGGCTCTTTCAGACGTCCGGTTAAAAATATTAACTTCTCCCTTTGCCTTCTCACCGATCATTTTCTCTCCGGTAGCTTTTTTCGCTTTTGAACCGCTTTTTTCTACCGAAACCTCTTCAACCGGAACAATTCCTTTTTCAACATCCAAAGTTTTTGCACCGGGATCTAAAATAACCTCAATTTCATCAGAAAGCTCCTCAGGGGTTACATAAATTTCCACTCTTGCCGTCGAATAACGCCAACCCCAAAAAAGTCCCGCCGCTAAGATAAAAGGCAAAGCTAAAAGGGCAAAACTAAATTTGGGAAATTTAATTTTCGGCAAAGAAACCCGGGGAATTCTTTCCCTCAACGGCTTTTTAACCACTTTTGGTTGTTTTTTTTCTTCCAATACCGGCTCAGCTTCTTGCTGAACCTCTTTTTCCATCTGCCAGCTAACGTCTTCACCAACATCTTCACTGGTAAAACCAAATGTCGATCCGGCCTGACTTATTTTCGATTCTTCCATCTGATCACTTTCAACCTCTTCAACATCTTCAATATCCTCTTCTTCAACCAAATCCAAATCTTCGCTTTCAGCTTTTTCTTCAACTACTTCCAGCTTAACTTCTCCTTGAACCATTTGGGCGACCATTTGAAAAGTATCCGGCCACATTAAAACTTTCACTTTCGGCGTTTTGTTAAACACTTTTTCTTCATGCCACTGATAAGAAAGCAGACGCTCCTTGTTGCCTTCTCCTATCCGGCCCCAAAATATTAATTGGTCGGGCAGAATAGCTTTTCCATTCAACTGTCTAAGAAAAACAACAACGTCCTCCGGGTCAATATCTTCACCATTTTCCAGTTCTTCTTGAATTTCAACACTCTTATCCTTTAAAACAGAAAACCTCAAATATTCCCGGCCAAAATAAACACTAACAAAATCTGCATAAAAATTAGCTAAAATTTCTTCACCAACTAAAAAACCTTCGGGAACCAAATTCAACTGCTTGCAGGCATGCTGGAGTATTTTTTTTCGGGAAGGCAAAACCTCACTCTGCCGGCTGACCCATAAAGGCGGCAAAATAAAAATTGTCTTTTCCGGCCGGGGTATGCTTTCTTCACGGGCTAAACAACTGCCAATACCGGAATCAAGCGCAGCTACTAAACTATTCGGGTCATCCCCGTCCCATCCCTGTTCTTTACTGACCAAAAGGTTGCCTGATTCGGTAAGTACACCGACAACCGTTTCCTTCTCTTCAATAAGAATTATCCATTTATTATCTCCTTTGCCCATACATAGAATATAGCATAAAAATTAGTAATTAGTAATAATAAATATACTAGATACTAGCTACAAGATACCAGCTACCAGCTACTAGCTACCAGCTATTAATTTTGCGTAGATTCGTCTTTTGCCGGCGCCGGAAGACTCTTCTTTAATAATTTTA
>CAZBPF010000010.1:2436-13945 GCA_964493745.1 uncultured Gammaproteobacteria bacterium | reverse complement strand
TCCAATCATAATTTTCAATTGGATATTCTTCTATTGTGCCGACATCTTTAAACCTATCCATAATTGATGACTCATCTTCTAAAAGCACATCAAGTTCAGCAGTACTAATTATAAAAGTTTTATCACTAATTGTGTAATCTCCAATTAGATCAACATCTATCCCGCGAATATTTAATACATACCTGTAAATATCACCAAATGGTTCATTATCCGGGCTTGATAAAACTGCTAAATTTGTTTTTTCAATATTTTTATCTTCAGCAATTTCTTCAATTTTATCAACAATTGCATTTAAGGAATTAATGCTTGGCTGGACTTGAGTGTGGATTATCTCTTGAGGTAAATTAATCAAAGAGCCGGCTATAAAAATAATTATCAATATTCTTGATACTAAAGTGCCTATTTTTTTTCTTGGTAGAGTAAGCCAAACAAAAAAGAAAGGCAGACCGGGATAAAAATATCTCTCCCAGTAATTATTTAAGACCAGAGTAACCAAAATCTGACTGATAAAAGCTAAACTAAATATAACTGCTCTTTTATATTTCTTTTTAAAATCTCTGATTAACAACCAAAAAACCAAACTTCCAACGATAACCGCTAACCACTGCCACTTAATTCCCAACAATTTGAACGTCTCAAAAAAAGCTTGTGATAATTTTCGGAACCAATCTGAGGATAAACGAGGATCAATATCCGGAGTTCCGCTTAACCTTAGATATTTTCCAAAAAACAAACCGGGTGGGTGTCTCAGGTCAAATAAAATAAATGGAATTATTCCGAAAATAAATCCTAGAACCATTGATAAACTTAAGCCCGGCTTTTTTTGTTTTAGATAATTAAGAAAATTAACAAATATGAAGATTCCAACAGCAGCAAAACTTACATAATGGTGATGAATTGATAAGCTAAATAAAAAACCGGCGGCTAAAAAGCTCAACCAAGTTTTGTAAAAATATAATAATATTCCAGCAGAAATCCAGAAAATTACAAAGTGGGGGTTCCACGCCCAGCGGCTGGAAACTATCAACGGCCGCCAGCTTACTAATAATAAGCTAACCAAAAAAAAGTGTTTTTTATTAATCTTGTGATTAATCAACAATAAAATCAATAAACTTAATAGACCCCAAAAAGCTGTTCCGTAAACAACACTCAACGGGTTAAAATCACCGGCAACGGCAAAAGGCATCAGCATATAGTAAGTTAAAGAACTAAAAACCTTTTTATTGTCGGCAGAAATTGGTCCAACTAAAGTTAATTTTTTATCCACCCAATATTGATGAATCCGATTTAAATCGCTGGCTTCATCACGTGTAAATCTGGCGGTCTGACCAAGGTTTACAAACCTTAACAACACCCCTAAAAGAAGAAATAGAATAAAAAACAACTTATACTTGTATTTCATCTGATTAGTTTTAATAATTTATTACGGAATTTTTGTTTAGAAAAATTTTTTGAGCGCTTTAGTGCATTTTTCTGAAATTTTTGATATTTTTCTTGTTTATTGATTAAAAAATAGGTTTTATCAGCTAATTGGTTTACGCTTGTCCACCTCTCCCCTTCCCCACGTCGCACAATCTCTCTTAAACCGCCTTTATCAACAACTAAAGGAACACAGCCGGCCGACATTGCTTCCACCGGCGTAATTCCAAAATGCTCCATTTCTTCAGGCCTATCCTCCTCGACTTGATACCCTTTGGCATGCCAATAAAATTTTGCTTTACCATAGTATTCTTGAAGTCGGCTGAAATTTAAATTTACTTTTATATCCACTTCCAAACCTTTTGATTTTTTTCTTAAACTGGTTAAATATTGATTTCCATCCCCGTCTTCCGGAGAGCCGCCAATTAAAACCAACTTCCAACCGTTAATTCCTTTTTCTAGAAATTTTTTAAAAGCTTCCAGAAGAACGTCCTGTTTTTTAGTTTTTTCAAATCTGCCGACACTTAAAATTATATTTTCTTTTTTTGTCGGCTTGAACTTATTTATATCAACCGGCGGATAGAGTATATCTGAGTTTACCCCAAATTCCTCGTCGATGTATTTTTTTGTAAATTTAGAGTTGCAGATAATCTCGTTGACAAAGCCGAGTTTAGTCTGGTTTGTAATTTTTTCTCCACCAATATTGGTAAACGGCTGTTGAAAATGGAGAATATTTTTTTTTGCTAAAAGCGTAGGAACGCTTCCGTCGGAAAGCCAGAAAACCAAATCATAGGACCGGGTCAACCTAAACCTTTTCCAAAAAGGTATTTTTTTCGGTTTAATTCCTAGAACATTACTTCCTTCTAAATCAAGGTCCAGTTTAGACGCAATCTTGTCTATGCCAGCTTTATTATCCCAAAGAAAATCAACTCTCCACTCTCGTTTAAGAAGACATTCGGCAACTGTCAACATATACCTTTCTCCACCGCCGATACCTTTAAAATAAGGACTGTAAATTAAACATCTAGCCATTTTTTTGAATCTCCCAAAGACGAGCGTAAATTATAAAAGTATTAAAGACCTCAAAAATTGCATTTATCCAACCAGCCGTGCCGTCTTTCCACGCACCTTGGTTTATTAATCTCTGCCAAAACTTAGTTAACATCATTCTACCAATCCGCCACCAAGTCACTTTTGGATGTTTCGACTTATATAAAAGTTCAGCTTCCGATTTAGTCCATTTTATAGACTTTTTCAACATCGAAGTTAAATCTCGGTGAGTATAATGCTCTAAAGGCGCTTGTAAATGTTTTAGGCGGCCTTCAAATTCCGGCTGTTCATGCAGTTTGCCCTGCCATTGTTTAAATTTCGGTTTATAAAACAACCTAATCACGTAGTCCGGCCAACTGCCGCCGTGTCTAACCCGTTTACCTAAATAATAATTTTCTCTGGGAATTGCGTAGGCAGAATATTTAGGTATTTGATTTTTATTTATAATTTCTTCTAATTTTGCTTTTAATTTTTCGGTTATTCTTTCATCTGCATCTAAATATAAAACCCAATCACTGTCCGCATATTTAAGCGCCTGATTTCGCCATCGGGAAAAATTTAATTTTTTTTGTTTGACCTCGACTACTTCGGCGCCGGCTTGTTTGGCTATCGCAACTGTATTATCATCAGATCCGCCGTCAGCCACAATAACCTTATCGGCAAAATCAGCTGATTCAATCGCCTCTGCAATCATTTTTTCTTCATTTTTAGTAATTATAATCACTGATAACATATTACAAGTTTCTCGGATTATACTCATCTATTTCCCATTTTATTGGATTTGATTTTATATAATTCCTAATTTTAAATAACGATTTTTCATTTCGAATAATATGCTCGTAATAATTGCGCTGCCAAATTCTTTTATGCCAGTTTTTATGCAGATGGGAAATTTGGTTTGTTGTATTCATTTTTAAATAACCAATACATTTGGGTAACAATTGACGTTTATCACCATTTTTCAAAAATCTCCGTTTTGAAAATTGTAGGGGCGCATCATGATGCGCCCGTTTATCCTTATTAGAATCGGGCGATTCGTGTATTTTAGAATCGGGCGATTCGTGAATTTTAGAATCGGGCGATTCGTGAATCGCCCCTACAGGCGGTTTTATAATTATAATCATATGAGCATGATTAGGCATCACCTGCCAAACATCCATAGTAAGCCGTTCATATCGCTTCGGCAATTTCTTTATAATTGTTTCAACTATTTCTCCGTGTTTATTTAATTTCATTTTATTGTCAATAATATTCCCCAATATACACTGCTGATTTTGAGTGCATATTGTTACATAATACCAGCCAGGTGATGAATAATCATAATTCTTTAATCTTATTGTATCTCTATATGGTAAATCCATTTTGCCACATGCGTATGAAAACGGGCGATTCGTGAATCACCCCTACAGACAACATACACATACAGTCCCTACATATAACTTCCTTTGTTAAATTTATTAAGATAAAAGTCACGTATGCCGATTTTTTGCCATTTTCGGCCGTTGTACAATAATTTTATACTTTCACGCAGTAATGAAATTTTTGTCCTCAACGGCGCCCATTTAATTCCGAAAAGCATTCTGTTTCTGGTTAAATAATAATCTTGAAGCTTACTGCCGATTTTTGACGTTCCGGCGTTCATGTGCCATATTTCCGCTTTTGGAAAATAAACCGTTTTCCAGCCGTCTTTTTTAATACGCATTGAATAGTCGCTGTCTTCATAATATAAAAAAAACTTATCATCCAGATAACCGGTCTCTTGCCAAACTTCTTTCCCGGCCGTTAGGCCACAGCCAGTAATAAAGTCTGTTTCTTCAATTTGATCATATTGACCGATATCAACCTCGTCCACTCCCCGATGGGAAGCATAAACATTATCCCAATCAATTAAGCCACCGGCATACCAAATTACGTTTCCTTTTTCATCATCTGAATACCGATCACGGAGGAATTCATAACCGGGCGCAAAATAAATTTTGGGACCTATAATTCCAACATCTTTATTTTTGTCCAAATAATCTACCATTGGAACCCAAAATGCGTCTTTAATTAGGATATCATTATTTAAAAGCATTACGTAATCAGCGCCGGATTTTAAAGCGTATTTTATTCCAACGTTATTGCCGCCAGTAAAGCCAAGGTTACGGTCATTAAAAATGACCTTCAATGATTTATGATTAATGATTGATGATTGATTTTTTTTAAGGTATTCTCTACTCCCGTCAGTGCTGCCATTATCAACAACAACTAATTCAAGTGAACCGGAATTGCCCGGGTAATCTTGCATTACTTGTGAAAAGGAGTTAAGACATTTTGTAATTAAATCTTTTCCGTTGTAGTTAAGAATTATTACGGCAAGTTTTTTTACCACCGGATTATATTTTGTCGAATTTTCAAAAGCAGTGACAACAAAGGTTTAAATTTTGACTCACTCGTTTTAAGTATAAAATCGTCGCGCCAATATTCTGTTTGATAGATTACTTCTCCCAAAATCGATTTAGCCCACTTCGGCTCTAATGACTTTTCTTCATAATTTTTGTGCTCCCACACTTTTAAAAAGGTCAGCAACCTTACCCAGGCCTGGAGCAAAGATAAAGCAAGACCGTGTGTTCCGTCTTTATAAGCTTCACCGGCAAAAAAACGGCTCAAAAATTCTTCCAGCGGAGCGATTAATAAATCCTTGTGGCTCAGCTGGTAATTTTTTTCTTTAATTAGTTCCAGTGCCTGTATTTTGGCATACCTACGGTTGCGTTCTAAAAATTGGTTCAAACTTTCATAATTGTAATGAATAATAGCCAAATTCTCAGTATCCGGAAGCGTATAAATCTTTTTGCCGCTTAAATTCGGCTGTTGATGTATTTGTTCGGGCCATTTAATTTTTCCAGCTTTAAAAAACCTCGGCAAATAGTCCGGCCACCAACGGGAATTTTTCATCCATTTACCAAAAATAATGTTTTTCCTCGGGATAAGAACACAGTCGGGATCCTTATTAGATTTCCCTTCCGCTATTGACCGTAATTTTTCAGCTAAACTTTTGGGCAGTTCTTCATCGGCATCCAATATTAATATCCATTTACCGGTCGCTTTCTGAATAGCAAAATTTCGTGCCGGCTCAACATAGCCGGTTCTTTGATGGGTATAAACCTTTGCTCCCATTTCTTTAGCAACTTCTCTTGTTTTATCTTCTGAATGCATATCAACGACAATGATTTCATTCCCAAAATCCTTAACCGATTGAATACACCGGCGGATATTTTTTTCTTCATTGAGAGTGTTAATAACTACAGATATTAATTTTTTTGGCATAATTATTTCTTCACCTGGTATATTTTAACGTTTTCTTGATCAAAAATCATCTTTAAACCCAACTGGTCCGGTTGTAAACTTAATTTCTGATCATCGACTAGATAAATATAGTCGATGTCGTTGTTTAATAAAAAGCCCCTCGCCCAAATACTATCATCGGTTGAAAAAAACTTTTCAGATTGAGCTTTCCTCTCCTGCCAGGAGTAACCGGTTATTTCTAAATTTATTTCATCCTCAAAATATGAAGTTTTACCTGAAAAAGCTGATACATAAGCTGTTGTTTCGTACAAATGAACAGGTATCGGTGTACTTAAATCATCTTTTTTATACTTATCATAGGGATATGTCAAAACCACGTTGGCCTGTTTTTTATCAAGACTGCTGAGAGCTCTTAACTGATTCAAAGGAAGAGAAGCCGGAGGGGGATATCCAAGATAATTATATAAGGTTGACAATGTTGTTAGAATTGTAGCTAGGGTAATAATACTTAAACTAAAAAATCTTTTATTTTTTGCTAACTTATTGAGGAATACGGCAAAATAAAAATTAGCAAATATCTGACCGTAATAAAAAAACTGGATAGTATTCCAGGTTGTACCTTTTTGAACAAACAACAAAGGTAAGCCGATTGAAAAAAATTGTAAAAACAGAATAAGCATATCAAAATCACTCGCGATATTTTTCTTGATTTTTTTTATGAAGCTGAAATAACCAAAAATTCTTGTTCCCATATTTCCGATAACAAAAACTAATATCAGTAAAAATTCAATTGCCACTAAAAAAGGAAGCTTGAGTGACAAACCTTGGTTCCATAAATTATATCGCAAAGATGCTAATGAAGGCAGATAAAGTCTATCTAAAGATTCAACTAAAGAATGGGGAAACCAAAGTGGGCGAAAAATTAGCGAGCCGGATGCAGATAAAACTCCCATAATTTTTAAAAAGAAAAGAGAGGCCAGTCCGGCCGTAAGCGGAATAATTAAATCAAAAACTTTATTTTTACCTTTTATAGTCATAACTATCCAGAAAAGAACTAAACTAATACCGGCAAGGATTCCTGCATAAACTTTTATGAAACTTAAACTGCCAAAAATTATTCCGATTCCGCAAGACCAAAAAAAATTATTTTCGGCTCTTTTGGAATTCCATAGAATAAGGCCGCTGAGGAGTATAATTAGTGAAAGGGCAAAAGGAGGGTTGATTAACGTAGAAATTGACTGCATCGACCAAAATATAGATTCTCCACCGATTTTACCTGATTTGACCAAACTAACAATCCATCCCAGTGAACCGCCAAAAAAATTTAAAAGCATAAAAATCAATGATGTAGATTTAGTTTTCGTCAACTTGTAAGCCAGTAAATAACTTAAACCTCCAATTGCCAAGCTAAAAATTATCGGCAGTACTTGAAAATAAATATTAATCGTTTTCAACGGGATCAGCTGTTCAAACCAGGCGGCAGCCAAGTCAAAACCCCAGTGATAATGAGTCAATATTTCTCCGGAAAAAATTGGGTTTAGAGGAGGAACATTTTTTTTAAGTTGTTTTATCAAGCCAATATGCCAAAGTCCGTCATGGGCATTCGGCCCCCAAAAGCCGACACCAAAATCATAAATTAAACCACTCCTGAGCATTGGAATGGCAAAAATAATTGAAGAAATAATCCAAATTATTATTAAGTTTTTTTTTCTAATAAGCTTTTTCATTGCTTTAAGATTACTTTTTTAAATGAAGAATAAAACCAAATTAATTCTTTTCTAACAATAACAAAACTTAAACCGGCATAAATTAAACCGCCAAAAATGACCAGTAAAGCTAATCCAATTATTGAATCCGGTAACAAATGATTAATAAAAATCAAAAAACTAAACATTATTAGGGTCATCAAAAAAGGAAGCCCGATTGTTTTTAAAAGATTAATCTTAAACTCACGTTTTACCAACCACCAGGCAACTACTGAACTGGCAGAAACAATCAACAACCCGGCGGCGGCGCCGTTAACCCCAAAGGTCTTCGCCATCAAAGGTACAGTCAGCCAAGTTAAAACTGTCCACATTCCCATTAATTTAAGATTCAATTTAACCTTACCGACTGCATTAAAAGCGTTTATTAGCGGAGTTGTTGCTGCGCCAAAGCCAAAATTAGCTAAATACAACCACAAAGGAATTACCGCATTAGACCACTTCCGGTATTGAGGAAATACACTTATCATCTTAGGGATAGAAATTGCCAGACCAGCCAATATCGGGAATATCATTAAATTGACAAAAAAGCCGGCTCGCTGAAGAGCCCTTTTCATCCGTTCTTTATTCTTTTGAAGGCGTGAATAGGCAGGAAAACAAACTCTAATTACTGAATCCATTAATAATCTCAACGGGAGCTGGCTCCATTTTTGTGCCCAACCTAAAATCCCCATGCCGGTACTGCCGATTATTCCCCATAAAAATATGTTTACCAATCTATCTTTGACCACGGCCAATAGTGAATTTGCCTGATAAGGTATACCGAAATTAAACAATTCCTTTATTGATTCCAACTGCAAGCTTAATCCAATCGGCCAAGGCGAAAAGATATTTATTAAAACCAAGCCGGTCAAAGATCTGGCGGCCACCGCCCATATCCAGCTGTCAACTCCTAATCCGCGCCAAGCCAATAATACCGCTAAACCGCTGAAAACAATTTGTTCGGCTAAATCAACTATCGCTAATTTTCTAAATTTAAGCTTTCTTTCCAAATAAACGGATGGAATAGTTTTCAAGGATGAAGTAAAAAAACCAAAAAGCAAGGCATACAATAGATATTTTCCCTGCTGGCTGAAATTAAATTTTTGTTGTAAAAAAGGAGTCAGCAAAACTGTAGAGCCGATTAGAAACAATACAATAATCTGCTGGATTGTAAATGTCGTCCTTATTTCTTCTTTTTCCGGCTGTTCTTCTTTTTGAATTAAAGCCGCCGCTAAACCAACGTCTGAAAAATATCCCAAAAAGCCAATAATTTCAGAAACCGCCCAAAAAACACCTAGTTCCCATTGTTTCAAAAAAACAGACAGAGCAAAAAAACTTACAAAAGATATCGGCTGGCGAAGAAAATTTCTGAGAACCAAAGCCCCGATACCGGCAAATGCTTTTTCTTTTATTCTATCGACAGCCATTTCCACTTCCTCTGTGTCACCAAAACTAATAATAATGACCAACTCAAAAGTGAAAATAAATTACTCCATTTTCTTATCGGTGTATCAGTAAACTGAAAATATACCTCGTGTTCGCCGCTGGACAAGCTAACCTGATTCCTACCCAATTCATCATTCTCAGAATAAAATATTTCAGCTGGTTGATCATCCACCCATACTTTCCACCCGGGAAAGTTAAAAATATTGATTACTAATTGACCAGATTCTAAAACCCGTCCATGCCAATAATACCAATTACTGCCTTGATCGGTTTCAATTACCTCAGCTTTACCTTCTAAAAACTCCCATTCTCCATCGGGAGCAGATGTTGGCGCCTGTTTAGCAGTCCGAGGCAAGTAATCATATATTCCGGCTGTTTGCTGTATTTTCCAGATATCACCGGTAAATCTCTCTTCATCTCTTAAAGGCCACATTTCCTGAGGACGAAAATATGTCCAATTCCATCCAATAACCCCAATGATTAAAATCCAAGCCAGCCAATTTTTTGGCCATATTTTGTAAATATAACCGGAAATAAGTGAAGTGAAAAGAACTACGCCGGCTAATAATCGCCAAGGAAACTGAGTTAGTTGCAGTAATGTAAATTTAAGCCAAATAAAAGTGGATTGGTTATGCATTAGAAATGAATATAACGCAGTAAAACTTAAAAAGACGGTTATCAGCAAAGTCCAATCGCTAAAAGTTATTTTCTTTGATTTAATCCACTTTTTTATATCCTTAACCCAAACAGTTACAAAAACTACCAATGACAAAATCCAATGAAAATGGCCAACAGGAAAAGCCATTCCATCCGGATCCTGCCAGACAGATGGCCCATAACCCCAAAATCTTGAAATAAACATTTGCTGCAGTGAAATAAAATGCGCCCGCCAGTCAAAATAGCCGGAAAACATCGTTTCAATATGAGTGAAGTTTTTTTCAAAAAACATTGGTAAGGTAAAAAATGCAGCTAAGCCCAATGCCCATAGCGCTGACAATACATAATTACCGAATAGTTTAATGTTTTGCCAAGGCCAATTATCATACTTATACCACCAATAAATAACCCAAACCAACAAGACGGGTAAAAAAATCATGACCATGACATTATGAGTCAGCAAAAGCATGGCAAAGCTGAATGCCAGCCAGTTCAAATAACCGTTCCAGGAGGGCGAATTTTTACGCTCCTGGAGCGAAGACTCTGCTAGTTTTTTTGCAGACCAAAGTATCAATGGGAACCAAATAAACGCCCAAGCTTCATTTAGAGCGCCGCGGACATAAACATCAACTGAATGATAAGGCGCCCAAGTATAGAAAATTGAACTTAACAACCCTCCCCATACTCCCCATAAACTGCTAGCCAATATAAACATTGTAATTCCAGAAAGAAAGAATTGCAGGCCAAAAAGTATTTTGGCGGTATTAACAAAACTGAAGCCCAATAACCTAAAAACTTGGCCGAAATAGAAAGGCAGTGGTGGATAAAAATTATATAGTGGATATCCGTAGCCGTATCCCATATCAGGAACCCATCTACAAGGTATTTGGCCGTCTTCCCAGCACTTCTCCATCTGTAACTGTCTCATAATCTGGAGGTCATCGTGCATAGTAAAAAATCCGGGTTTGAACAACCATCGGCTTGCCAACAGCGCTGAAATTAAAACCAAAATAATAGCAATTTTTTTATTCATTATTGTTAATTACTTCAAAAAACAAAAGCTGATCACCACCTGGTTTGTCAAATTTATCGACCAAGTGTAATCTTTCCGCTTCCGCTTCTTCTATTTTATAACGACTCTTATTAACCACCAAAAAAGTTTTATTACCGGATTGGGCAGATTCAACTAGTGATTCCGGGATTTCTTTAACCGGATAGGTTGTCCCAATCACCGTTATATTTTTAAAATCATTAACGTAAATTTGAAGACCGTTGGGCAAAGTGCCAAAAAATCCTTCAGTTCCAACAACAATTTTTGTTTCTGGAGAAATATTTTTTAAATATTTACCAATTTCTTCTATTCCGTATCCGGCCGTCCAGTCTTCTAAATAACCCCGCCTTTCATCTTCGGGTAAATTTGCTTTTGTCGGTGAAACCAACAAATAATAATTAAAGATTATTGCCGGGAAGAATAATAATATCAACAAAACCCAAACTAACTTCATCGCCCTTTTTTTCTGACTAGTCATTACTCGGTACAGTGCTGAAAGCCCATAACTTACGAATACTAAAAAAACCGGGACAGTAAACAAAATATATCTCGCCGTAAAACTTTTAGCAACCAACGCTTGGGTTAACAACGGCCCTAACCACCAGATAATTAAAATAAGTGAGAGCAGTCGCTTGTTATCCAAAAATTTTTTGATTAATCCAACTAGTCCCAACACCATCAACGGCGGCGTTAAATAATGCCAGTAATATCCTATTATATCGCTGAATAAAGAAAAGGTGTGTTTGAAAGGATCATCAAAAATTTCACTATATGTTCTAATGTAATCCTGATTTCTCATCGAAAGCATATGAAATTGGCCACTTAGACGAAGAATGTTATAGATCATAAAGGCAAT
>CAZBPF010000010.1:0-2336 GCA_964493745.1 uncultured Gammaproteobacteria bacterium | reverse complement strand
TAACAATGCTACCGTAATCAGTGATAAACCAATAAAAAATACTGCCGGACTTTTGGTCAATAAGGCGCCGCCTAAAACCATTCCTAAAATCATCGCCGTGTCTAGACGTTTCATTTTTCCTAGTAAAAGAGAAAAATTTAAGGCCCAAATACCAAAAGCGGAAAGTAAACTGTCCACCAAAGCCATTCGGTCAAAAAATAAATTAAAAGGCGAGACAAGGTAAAGAAAACCGGCGATTAAACCTAAGTTTAAATCATTTAATTTTTCGCTTTTTATAAAAGAGATAACAATAGGCAAGGAAATAACCCCAATCAAAGTAAAAAATCCTGAAACAACCGAAACCATTCGGCCAGCAAATAAAGGATCATTGAAGATTTTTAGAAATGGAATTGTCAACCACATAAAAAGCGGCTGTTTACCGTCCTGAAGTGAGACAAATCTTAAGCTTGCATCGGTACGCATTATCTGCGACCAACGGATATAGATTCCCTCATCACAAAACACCGGCAGTTGGGTTAAATTAAAAATTCGGGTAAGAAAATAAGCCCCAAAAATTAGACCTAAATATATTACTTGTTTTTTCCTAAATTCTATCTTCCAGTTACTAACTTCTATCTTAATCATATTCGCCCTTTAAATCATTTATTCTTACCCGGATTACCTGAGTCAACATTTGTTTGGATTCTTTAAAGTAACTTTTCTTTTTAGATTCAGCCGCCGCGTCACGGTCCTGCCATTCAACCGGCATTTCCTTAATTTTGTAACCGTATTTTTCGGCTAAAAATAACATTTCAATATCAAAAGCGGTTACTTTCCATCCCTTAACATCTTTACCCAAATTCTGGAAAAACTCAAGTTTAGGGAAAATTTCCATACCAACTTTTTTCCTCATTGCTTTAAAGCCACACTGGGTATCATTAATTTGAGGAAGTAAAATTAAGCCCCGCAAGAAACGGAAGACGCTTGAACCAAGCTTTCTAATTATTGAAAACCCCTGGCGTTTTGCTCCCCTTGACCCGATAACAACATCGTATTTTTTAAACCAGGGGATTAATTTTTCAACTTCATATATCGGAGCTGATTGATCCATATCAGTAAACAGCACCCAATCACTACTTGCCGCTTCAATCCCCTTCCACACCGCCCACGGCTTTCCTCCGTGCTGGTTAGCTAATACTCTAAAACCAGAATTCTTTTCTGAAAACTGTTGACAAAATTCTAAACTTTGATCTGAAGAGCCGTCATCTGATATTATTACTTCCCAATTATAATTTTGTTTTTGGAGATAATCTCTTACTTCATTCAAAACACCTCTTTTTAAGTTTTTTTCTTCGTTATAACAGGGTATGACTATTGATAAAAACATAATTTATTTTATTTTACCAAGTTTATAAATTGAAATATCTTCAACTTCCCAGTCAGACTTAATTTGCCAGTTACCGCCTGATTGAATTTCCCAAACATCCGCTTCAATCGGTTTAGGATATTTATCCGGACTTTCTTGAATTATATACAAATAATCGGCCTGAGGATAATCACTATCCGCCATTGGTTGATTAGAACAATTATTAATTAAAAAATACCGGTAAGCCAAAGCCCGATAATCACCGTAGGAAGCCAAATTTACTAAATTATAGTTTTCGCCGGATGAAATCTGGTCACAAATAAAATGAGCAATTTTTCTTGTTCTTATAATTTGATTATTCGGCGGATTCCATCCATGCCAATTAAAAATCATTAACGCCATAATTCCTAAACCAAAAATACACCCTAAAATTTTTAATTTTATTATTCCCAGGCTGATTAATAATGCTAGAGCCGGATATAAAAAAAGATAATAATGGGCATAAATATGCTGTTTGTAATTGGCTATTCCAATTAAACCAATTATCAACCAAGTAACAATCAGCCAAGTTGTCTTACTTTTTCTTTCTTTCCATATCCCCAATAAAATTAAGGGCAGTACCAAAAGTGACCACTGCCAGGTATCTTTCAAAATAAAAAACTGGGAAATAAACTGATTATAAACCTGGTTAAAGTCAAACAGACCTTTATAAAATTTAAAATTTACTGTCGTTTGCCGTTGAGTAAAAAAAGTCATAAAGGCATTGAAGTTGGGAAAGCCGTGTTTTATGTCAAAAACTATCAACGGTGACATCAGCAACATAAAAACTCCTAAACCAATAAATCCAAATTTTAGATAATTATTGACGCTTTTTTGTTTGAACAGATTAAAAAGTTTAATCATCAAAAAAATAGCGATAACTGGAAAAAGAAGCAAACCTAAATAATGGGAATTTAAGACCATCGCTAATGAAGCAGACAACCAAATCAGT
>CAZBPF010000009.1:12808-16442 GCA_964493745.1 uncultured Gammaproteobacteria bacterium | reverse complement strand
ATACATTTAGCACAACCCTCTTCTAAAACCAGCGTCGCATTACCGCAGTCAGGACAAATATCTTTTCTTTTACTTCCATTTACTTCAAGCGACTGTTGTTCAGAGATTACTTCCACTTTTCCGCCTTTTCCATTTTCACTGAGATGTTTTCTTAAAACTTTAGCAATTCCGTCTGCTAAAGAACGAACTCTTTTTTTGCCAAACCCAATCGACTCGCCGCCGCCGATTCCTTCCAATTGGTCAATAATCAGACCGGTAACTTCTTTAGCAGAAAGCCCCGGTGATGAAATACGCAAACAAAGTGAAATTAATCTCCCCATTGCCTCGGCATCAGCGGCAACATCCGACCCGGCCTTGCCGACATTGATAAACACTTCTAAAGGATGATCCGTCTTGCCGTTATGATTAACAGTTACAAAGGCGGTTCCTACCGGAGTTTCTACCCGATAAGTATAACCCTTAACCGCCGCCGGCCGCGGTTTTACATTAAACTCTTCACCTTTAGTTTCGGATTCTTCTTTGTCTACTCCGGATGTTAAAACCTGCTCCCCTTTACTACCGTCGCGGAAAACAGTTATTCCGTTGCAGCCCTCTTTGTAGGCAAGAAGTATGGCTTTTCTAACGTCCTTTTTATCCGCCTCATTTGGCAAATTTATAGTTTTTGAAACAGCATTGTCAATATATTTCTGAAAAGCCCCTTGCATTTTGACATGCCATTTCCAATTGATTTCATGAGCGGTTTTAAAAATGCTTTTCATTCTCGTAGTAGCTGAATCCACTTGGCCCAAATGTCCTTCTTTTTTTACTTCTTCTACCACCTGCCGGCCATTTTTATATTTACTCATTGCTCTCTCAAAAAAAGGATTAACAAACTGAAGTTTTCTCTCACCGACAGTATGGGTAAACGCCAAAGCAAAAATCGGTTCTATCCCCGAAGAACAACCGGCAATAATTGAAATCGAACCGGTGGGAGCAATAGTGGTTATTGTTGCGTTTCTTTTTGGTTTACCGTCTTTATAAATTGACTTTTTAAAATTAGGAAAGGCCTCTTTTTCTTCAGCCAGCTTCTCCGACTCATCCCAGCCGGTGTCGGAAATAAATTTCATTACTTTTCGGCCCAATTTAACTCCTTCATCGCTGTCGTAAGCTATCCTCAGTTGAAAAAGCAAATCCGCCCATCCCATAACCCCCAAACCGATTCTTCTGTTTGCTTTAACCGATTCTTCAATTTCCGGTAAAGGGAAAGGGTTAACGTCAATCACATTATCCAGAAAACGGACTGAAAGCCGAACAATATTCTCTAATTTATCCCAATCAATTTTGTATCCCCTACCCCGGCGTTTAACCATTTTGCCTAAATTAATACTTCCCAAATTGCAGGATTCATTGGGATAAAGCGGCTGTTCTCCACAATTGTGGACCAAAATCCCGTTGGCATAAAAATTATTTTCACCTGGAACAGAAATATCGTAAACTGCTTCTTTTTTTTCTAAATTTTCAACCAAAACAACCGTTTCTTCATTATTATCCCTATAGAAACTATCTGCTTCCATCTTTTTTATTCTTTCCTGGTGTTTATCACCCCAAAACCCGATTTTTTCAATAAACTTTTGCAAACTTTTTCTACTAATATTTAACTCAAAACAAACTCCATCACAAATATAAGTTTTATTTTCACCATCTACAGTTTCATAAGGAAATTTTTCCTTTGCCGGCCGGGAACGGTCATAAATCGTTGAAATTATTCCAAAATTTATTAATAAGCGCTGCACATCTTCAAGTAATTGCTTAGATTTCGAAGTTAAGCGAATATACTTATTAGATTTTTCAACCTGGTAAGCAGCTGTTCCGTCAGCTGTAAATAGTCCTTGTAAAAATCCAACCACCGCAGTTTTAGGAGCATCGTATAAACTATCCGGAACTCTTTTTTCTTCAGCGGTAACCGCCTTAACACCCAACTTTTTAAAAAATTCAACCAATTTTCTCGAATGATAAGAAAGATGATATACATTATCACCGCGCTTTATCGGCTTTATTTCTTTGCCGTACCATTCATTTACCACATCCGTAACTTTCCCCATAATCGGTTTTCTTTTCTTACCAAAAGTAAAGCCAGCTCGGGACTCTTTCGGATCATCCCGCAACCAACCGTCTCCAATCAACCAACCCAAAACTAGTCCCAACTCGCTTGACCACTGTTTTGGTAAATTTAGTTTATCGGGCCTAAAGGGTAATTTTTTATTTGTAGAAAAACCTAATTTCTGATTTTGAATTAACAATTTATCTTTTTCCGGCTCTAAATTTTTCAGTTCAACCCATCCTCGGTTAACAGTATAAACCAAATGGTCTTTTGTCCCTTCTAACGAATATCCAGATTTTGTTTTCACCTGCCAAATTTCTTTTTTACCGCGGTTCCAAAATTTATTAATTTTTACCTTCTTTCCATTTTGCGTCAAAACAGACACGTCTTTTTTGTCAGAAACTAATTCACTTATAGACATTAAACCGCGATTAGTTGAAATTAAGGTTGAGCCGACTAAACAAGGATTAGTTGCCTCCACCGGTCCCATCTCCGGTACCGGATTAGCCGTTCCTTTATTAATCCGGTCAAGCCAAACTACACCCGGATCACCGGAAGCCCATGCCGCCTCAACAACGTGGTCAAAAACCTTCTCAGCCGATTTTGGTTCTATTTTCTCGCCCTCATCCCAACGACCGTTATCTTTTTTCGGCCACCCTTCACTCGCCCGTACAAAATAAGTTTTTCCCCTGTCCAAAGCCGTCATAAACTCCTCGGTCATTCCAACCGAAATATTAAAATTAGTGATACCGCCGTCCAGCTTACACCGAATAAATTCTTCAACATCCGGATGGTCAACACGCAAAACCCCCATGTTGGCACCGCGACGCCGACCGCCCTGCTTAACTTGTTCCGTAGCTGAATCAAAAACACGCATAAATGAAATCGGACCGGAAGCAACGCCGCCGCTTTTTTTAACCCGGCTTCCTCTAGGGCGCAAACGGCTGAAAGCAAAACCGGTTCCCCCACCGGACTGGTGAACGACAGCCGCATTTTTGACTGCCGAAAAAATACCTTCTATTGAATCGCCAACCGGTAAGACATAACAACCCGAATACTGAAGGTCACTCCCCCGGCCGGCATTCATTAAGGTCGGCGAATTGGGCAGAAAATATTTTTCCGCCATTATTGAATAAAATTCTTCTTTTAAT
Source organism: uncultured Gammaproteobacteria bacterium (assembly GCA_964493745.1). Taxonomy (GTDB): domain Bacteria; phylum Patescibacteriota; class Microgenomatia; order UBA12405; family JAHJSD01; genus CAYSLZ01. Next base: position 13,211 of record CAZBPF010000009.1, on the reverse strand, counting down.
TTTTCTACTTCAACTTCGTCTGCTCCATACTGCCTTTCAACTTCTGCCATTTCATCAGCAACCCGCCAGACCATTTCCTCAGGAGTTTCTATAATTTTACCCCCACTGTCTTTTCTTAAATAACGCTCTTTTAAAATTCTAAGCGCTTGCGGTGACCAATCAGCTTTTTTAAGTTTCTTTTTTTTAGACGGCATTAAGATAATTGAAAATATAACACAAATAAACAAATCTACTTTTCTCCGGGGGCAGACCGGAACTTTTCTTCACCGGGCAGGTGGTTAACAGTAATTCTATTGTTATGGTCGCACGGTAAAACTGTCAAGTAGCAATTTCTATATCAAAATCCCTCAATGATTTATAATTGCCAATTAATTGGCCAAATTGAATTTTGACCAATTTTTGA
>CAZBPF010000009.1:9397-12708 GCA_964493745.1 uncultured Gammaproteobacteria bacterium | reverse complement strand
AAACTTTAATTCAGCTGACAATTGTGGTATTATTAGTCACTGTTGCTATTGGTTCACTCCTTGGCGCAGCAGATTTCCTTTTTACAAAATTAATTAGTTGGTTTACATTGATAAATTGAAAAACGCAGACTAAAGTCTGCTAATACAAGTGGAGAGGCCACAAACATTGGCTTTCCGCATTTTGTAATAGCGGGCTTCAGCCCGTCCAAATTGAATTATGGCTAAAAAAGAAAAAAAAGACAAAACAAAACGGCACGGAAAAAAGAAAAAAATCCGTTACCAAATAAGTGAAAAAAAGGCGCCCGAAGAGGCCAAATGGTATGTGGTGCATACCTATTCCGGCCACGAATACAAAGTTACTAAAGCTCTTAAGCAAAGAGTGAAAACAATGGGATTGAGTGACAAAATTTTTGAAGTAATCATCCCCTTAAAAGACAAATTTGCCATTCGTAAAGGAGAAAAAATAAAAAAGCAGGAAAAAGTTTTTCCGGGATACATTCTGGTAAAAATGATTCTTTCCGATAATGCCTGGCTGATAGTCAGGACAACTCCAGGAATTACCGGTTTTGTCGGGGCGAGTAAAAAACCCCAGCCAATTTCTAAAAAAGAAGTAGAAAAAATCATCTCAACGATTACTGAAAGCAAAGCTGAATATAAAGCTAAATATTCGGTTGGCGAACCGGTTAAAATCACCAACGGACCATTTGCCGAATTTTTAGGAACAGTTGAAGATGTTGATAAAGAAAAAGGTAAATTAAAAGTTCTTGTTTCAATTTTTGGACGTGAAACACCGGTAGAAGTTGATTTTTTACAAGTTAGTAAAGTATAAAATGGCAAAAGAAATTAAATCAATAGTCAAACTGAATTTACCCGGCGGAGCCGCTAACCCCGGTCCCCCAGCCGGACCGGCTCTCGGTCAGCACGGTGTAGCAATAATGGATTTTATCAATCAATTTAACGAAAAAACAAAAGACCAAAAAGGAGACATTATTCCGGTAGAAATTACAATTTATGAAGACCGTTCTTTCAGCTTTATTACTAAAAAACCACCGGTGTCTTCATTAATAAAAAAAGCAATAGGAATTGATAAAGGAGCCGAAAAAACCGGCAGGGAAAAAGTCGGAAAATTAACTGAAAAACAGGTTGAAGAAATAGCTAAAGAAAAAATGCCCGACCTGAATACCAATGATATTCAAGCGGCAAAAAAAATTGTTGCCGGAACAGCGAAAAGTATGGGAGTGGAAATTAGTAGTTAGTAGCTAGTAATTAATAAATTACAAATTTGTAATAGCGGACTTTAGTCCGCGTAATAATGGGAAAAAACAAAAATAAAGATACCAAAAAAGAACAGGAAAAGGTTAAAACTACTGGACTTAGTGGTGGTGAACGGGTTACCGCAGTTGAGGGTGGTAGGGGTAAAGAACCCACGGCCCCGAACCAGAGTTCCTCAGAGGAATCGGAACACGGTTCAGGGTTAAAAAAACGGCACGTTGGGCAGGAGAAACCCGGGAAAAAATATCAACAAGCCAAGAAAAAAATTGACAAAGATAAAAAATATCCGGTAAAAGAGGCGGTTAAACTTGTTAAAGGGGTTTCGATTACCAATTTTACAGGCAATTTGGAAGCCCATTTGGTCGTTTCCAAGACCGGACGACTAGGCGAAGTGGATCTCCCCTATTTTGAAGGCAAAGAAAAGAAAATTGCTATTGCCGATGATAAAATAATCAAAAAAATTGAAAAAGGAAATATTGATTTTGACGTATTACTGGCTTCACCAAAATGGATGTCCAAATTAGCCAAATACGGAAAAATTCTTGGACCGCAAGGGCTGATGCCTAACCCCAAAGACGGAACATTAACTGATAACCCTGAAAAATTAAAAGAAAAAATGGGAAAAAAAGAAACGATTAAGTTAGAAACAGAAAAAAAACACCCGGTAATGCACCTGGTTTTAGGCCAACTTGACCAACCCCAAAAAGAATTGGCTGCTAATGTAGAAAAACTAATTTCTTACTTGGGTCCAAAAAAAATTAAAAAGCTTGTTCTCGCCCCTACCATGGGACCGGGAGTTAAAATTAAAATTTAATGGCCTCGTCTTTAATAAGTAAACTTCATAACACGAAACATTGGTTTCGGTCCGTTTTCCACCGAGCCAAAAACGGTTTCCCGGGAAAAGACTTAGAAGTCATCGGCGTCACCGGAACCGACGGTAAAACAACAACTTGCAGTTTAATCAATCACATCCTTGTTAAAAACGGACACACCACCAGTTTGGTCTCCACTACCAAAACTTTCCTTAATAACAAGGAAATCGATACCGGCTTACATGTAACTACACCTGATGCCAGAACCATTCAACCGCTGTTAAAAAAAGCCAGTAAAAATAAAATTGATTACTTAATTATCGAATCCACTTCACATGCTTTAGACCAGCACCGTCTTCTCGGCTGTAATTTTAAAGTAGGAGTTTTAACTAATCTTACCCCGGAACACCTTGATTACCATAAAACGATGGATAAATATAAAAAAGCTAAAGCAAAATTATTTAAAAAAGTTGACCTGGCCGTATTAAATAAAGATGATGAGAGTTACGAATTTTTTAAAAACAAAGCTAATCCCAAAGCTGAAATCGTTTCCTACAGTCAAAAGGGACCGGCCCGTTTTAAAATTATCAAATCCGATCTCTCCCCCACCGGCACTAAGTTTGTTATACAATCAGGCCGTAAAAAAGCTAACTTTCAAACAAAGTTAATTGGTAAATATAATCTGTCAAACATTCTTGCTGCCGTTGCCGTAACCAGAAAGTTAGGTGTACCCTGGAAAAAAATTAAAAAAGCGGTAGATTCTTTTCCAGGTGTTACCGGCCGAATGGAGACGGTTGACCACGACCAACCTTTTAACATTATTATTGATTTTGCCCACACACCAAATGCTCTTGAAAACGCCTTAAAAAACCTTAACCAAATTAAAAAAAAGGGCAGAATAATTAGCGTTCTCGGCTCTGCCGGAGAACGCGATTACAAGAAACGACCGCAAATGGGTAAAATCGCTACTAAATATTCCGACTTAACCATATTCACTGCCGAAGATCCCCGTCACGAGGATGTAAAAGAAATTATCAGTCAGATGACAGCCGGAACAACCAAAGATAATTATCAAATTGAAACTGACCGCCAAAAGGCAATTAGTCTCGCCGTCTCTCAAGCCAAACCCGACGATACAGTTGTTCTTTTTGGAAAAGGCCACGAAAAGTCAATGTGTTACGGTTCTGAAGAACGCTCCTGGTCCGAACACAAAGCCGTCAAAAAAGC
>CAZBPF010000009.1:0-9297 GCA_964493745.1 uncultured Gammaproteobacteria bacterium | reverse complement strand
CGGTGCGTTAATTTTTTGGTACAATTATTTTATGACTAAACTTCGCGTCGGTGTGATTATGGGCGGAAAAAGCCCGGAACACGAGGTTTCAATAAGCACCGGAATACAAGTAGTCAAAAACTTAGACAAACATAAATACGAAGTAGCTCCAATCAAGCTGACCAAAAATTTGACCAAAAATGAAATTACTGACTTAATTAATCTTAACCCTGGTCTGGATATCTATTTTATCGCTATGCACGGGCCATTTGGAGAAGACGGAACAATTCAAGGAATGCTTGACTTTATAGGCGCAAAATATACCGGTGCAGGAGTTATCAGCTCAGCACTAGGAATGAACAAGGTCTTGTTCAGAAAAATACTTGAAGCTGAAAAGTTGCCTAGCCCTGAATATATTGCCCTCAACAAAAGAGAGAAAATTCCCCAACAAGTCAAAAACTTTGGCCCTTCCTGGGTAGTAAAACCTTCCAGCCAGGGCTCAAGTGTCGGGGTTAATCTTGCTAAAAACGATGAAGAACTTCAAAAAACGGCCGCCGCCGCTTTTCAATACGATAAACAAATTTTAGTCGAAGAGTATTTGACGGGCAAAGAAATATCCTGCGGAGTTTTAGGAAATAAAAAACCATTTGCTTTACCGGTAATTGAAATTTGTCCGGAAAATGAATTCTTTGATTATGAATCAAAATATACTCCGGGAAAATGTGAAGAAATTGTCCCGGCTAGAATTAATAAATTGCTGACTAAAAAAGTACAGAATTTAGCAGTCAAGGTTTATCAGGCAGTTAACTGCCGGGGCTTTGGACGAGTCGATATGATCATCAAAAAAGACCAACCGGTTGTTTTAGAAATTAATACTATTCCCGGCCTGACTCCGACTTCCTTACTCCCCCAGGAAGCAAAAGCAGCGGGAATTTCTTTTCCTGAATTACTGGATCTGATTATTAAATTCGGTTTAGAAGAATAATATCAACCGAGAGCAAGCCAGAGACCGAATATTCCAAGAATTAAAGCGCTTAACCAGGCCCGCATAACTATTTTCGGTTCTTCCCAGCCAATTTTTTCTAAAGTATGATGCAGCGGAGCCAATGGAAAAACTTTTTTATCAAAAAACTTTAAAGAAAAGAGTTGAATAAAACTGGATAGAAGTTCAATCAAGTAAATTGCTCCGATAAACATCAAGGCAAATATTTTGCCGGTCATCAAACCAATTAAGCCAAGTGTTGCTCCAAAAGCCAAAGCACCGGCATCGCCCAGCCAAATACGGGCCGGATAGACATTAAAATATAAAAAAGCAATTAGTCCGCCAATCCAAATAGCAATAAAACTAGCCAAAGCAATATCTAAAGCGGAAGAAGCAATAATCATAAAAGTTATCAAGGCAATCATTAACAATCCGGAGGAAAGACCGTCCAGCCCGTCAGTAATATTGTAAGCATTAGAAAAAGTGACAATAATAAAAGCGGCAAAAGGGATATAAAAATAATCTAAATGTAAAACAATGTCGGTTAACGGCAGATGGATAAAATCTATTTTTAAATTGAAGTATAAAAAACTGCCGATTAATAACCCCAGCGCCCATTGTAGAATAAATTTCGTGTTCTGAGAAATCCCAAACTTTCTGCCAAAACGCCCTTTTTTTGACTGGCCGAAAATTTTAATCCAATCATCATAAGCCCCTAACACTCCGTAACCTAAAAAAGTAAGCAGTAGAATATGAACCTCATCTTTAAAAACATACATACAAAGCTTCTGCCACTGCGGCTCAAAAACAAAAACCGTTAAAATATAAATCGCCGTGGTTACCGCAATAATCAAAATTCCGCCGCCAATCGGAGTACCGGCTTTCCAGTCATGCAACTTTTCAAATTCAGAATCAGTTTCACCGCTTTCAGGAATATGGGGACGGCGGGTAAACTTAAGCTGATATAAAAGATTAATGAACGGAACTATTCCAGCTGCGTGCAGTGAAAAAGAAATTAAAACCAAACTCAAGTATTCACCAACCATCTTGTATTTAAAATATACTACTTAATTACCTACTTTGCAAAATAGGATATAATATTACATGCAAATTTTAGGTCTACCACCCAAGACCCAAAAATTAGTAAATCATTACTTTAATCTCAAAATAGGCAACCGGAATATAATTTGCCCTTATTACCAAAACTTGAGAAAAAAAACTAAATCTGCCGTTTTTTCAGGTAAAGGCAAACCTAAAGAACTTGAGTCTGAAATCAAAAAATTATTAAAAGTTAAACCTGGTATTAATAACTACTCACAAAGTAGTAAACGATTAGCTTTAGTCGAAGCCAACTTAGGAGTTGATTGTTCAGGTTTAGTTGTCAATGTTTTAGACCAGTTCTTAAAAGAAACCAAAAATACTAGTTTATTTAAAGTTATTCCTTTAAAAACTTTTTCTTTTTATCGGCAAATCACTTTCAAACTTCGTCCAAGAACCAACTTGTCAGCTCATAAACTAACTTCCCCGCCAATTTCTTTTCACATTAAGATAAATGAGCTTCAACCTGGAGATTTGTTTAAAGTTGGAAAGGGTCACGTAGCAATAATCACCCAGGTCTGGAAAAAAAACAACACTCTTGAAAAAGTTCAGTATACTCATAGTACCCCTGACTACGGCAGTGAATACGGTGTTCGCACCGGAGAAATAATTATCACTCACCCAAAACAACCTCTTGAAAAACAAAAATGGACAGAAATTTTAAATAATCAAAACTGGACTAAAAAAGACTATTTAAAAGCTAAGCCCAATCAACGTGGTTTTTACCGTTTACAATTTCTTTGCAAAAACAAGCTGTGAACCTTATAATGAAATAACTCTATGGCGGATTTAATAATCAACGGCGGGAACAAACTTTCAGGAACAATAACTCCTTCCGGTAATAAAAATTCGGTTTTACCGATAATTTGCGCCTCTTTGCTTACCGACGACACGGTTACCTTGACTAATGTCCCTGACTTAATTGATGTTCAAAAATTAGTTAAAACACTAAAGTCTATTGGTTCAAAAATTAGTTGGGATAAAAAAAATAAAACTCTGAAAATCAATAACTCGGATATTAAACTGAAAACCTTTGACAAAGAACTGCCCGTCGGCATGAGGGGTTCGGTTCTCCTTTTCGCTCCCCTGCTGGCAAGAGCTAAAAAATTCAAACTAAAAAATGAAATCGGCGGCTGTACATTAGGAATACGGGAAATTGATCCCCACTTAGAGGTTCTACGTGCTTTTGGTGCTAAAATCACCAACGGTAAATCATTAACTTTTAAAATAGCTGATAAATTTAAAGGTGCTTCAATTTGGCGTGACTACGTCAGTGTAACAACTACTGAAAACTTTATTATGGGCGCGGTTCTAGCCGAAGGCAAATCAATAATTAATAATGCCGCCTCTGAGCCACACGTACAAGATTTATGTAATTTTCTCAACCAAATGGGAGCTAAAATTAACGGTATCGGTACCAGCAAATTAGAAATAGAAGGAGTTAAAAAACTTAAAGGCACCAAGTTTAAAGTTAGTACCGACCACCATGAAATAGTAACCTTACTGGCATTGGGAGCAATGACCGGCGGAAAAATCAAAGTAAAAAATATATCTGAAAGAAATTTTTACTGCTTTAAAGATGCTTTTGAAAAATTAGGCGTGCAAATCAAGGTCCAAAATAATTGTGCTTTGGTCCCTGAGAACCAAAAACCGGTAATTAAAAAGCCACATACACCAAACCTGCTTCCTAAAATTGAAGGAGCCCCTTGGCCGTATTTTCCGGTTGATCTTCTTCCCTTAATGATTGGCTTAGCAACTAAAGCCGACGGAGAAATCATGTTTTGGAACAAAGTTTATGAAGGTGGTTTCTTTTGGATACAGGAAATGATTAAGTTTGGAGCGCAAATTCATATGTCCGACCCTCACCGGATAATTGTTTTTGGAAAAAGACCGCTTCAGCCGACAATTGTCAATGCCCCGGACATCATCAGGCCGACAGTTGCTTTAACTATGGTCGCTCTATCAATTAAAGGAAGATCCGTTGTTCGAAACGCTGATCCGATCAAACGGGCTCATCCAAATTTTGTTGAAAAAATAAAATCCCTCGGAGCTGATATCAACTGGAAGTAACCAATTTATCAAACTGGTGGCCGCGGTCAAACTCATTAGCAAAGCGTTCAAAACTTGAACCCCCCGGAGAAAAGAGAAACAAATCCCCTCTTTCGCCAACCTGCATTGCCTGGTCAATACCCTCCTCTAAACTTTCAACCTCATCAAATTTAGACCAAGATAAATTAACTAACTCTTTTTTCAACTTATCAGCGGCTGAACTTTTCAAGAGAATAACCCGTTTCGGCCGAACATCACTGATTTTTTCAGCCAAACCTGAATAATCCACACCCTTATCCTTGCCGCCGGTAAATAATATAATTGGAAAATCAGCAAACCTTGTCAAGGCCGCATAAACCGCTTCCGGAATAGTTGCGCAAGTATCATTAACAACTTTAACACCCTTAAACTCGCCCAAATACATCTGCCGGCCGTAAAGACCGTCGTACTCTTGTATCGACAGCTGGATAATTTCCTCACCAACTCTCAAGTGCCGGCAAACTGCAACTGCGGCGCAGATATTTTCCCGGTTATGTTGACCAAATAAAGGGTGAAAAATATCTAAATTTAAATTCTGAAAATTGACTTTTTCTGATGAAAAGTCTTTGATTCTACCGGGTGCCTGGTTTTTTAATTTTTTGATTTCAGGATTATCTAAATTCAAAAAAACGATTTCATTCTTTTTTTGATGTTTAAAAATTTGTTTCTTTGCCTCAATATAATCAGATAAAGAACCATGCCAATTAAGATGGTCAGGATAAATATTGGTCAACACACCAATTTCCGGACTTTGTTTAACTTTTTCCAGCCATTTAAGCATAAAACTTGATATTTCTAAAACAGAAATCGACTCATCGCTCAGCTGATCAAGGAAATCAAGAACGGAGCGACCGATATTGCCGCCTAGGTAAACTTCTTTACCGGCTTTTTTAAGAATCTGAAAAATTAAATTAGCAGTGGTTGATTTCCCTCTCGTTCCGGTAACACCGATTGTTAACCCCCTTTTGTGTTCTAAAAAATATGACATCGGACAAAAAACAGGCACCTTGTTTTTTTTAGCTATTTGTACGTATTTACTGTCTGTTGGAACAATCGGAGTAGAAATTACTAAGCTGGCATTAGAAAAATCTTTTTCGCGATGTTCACTCAAAACAAATTCAATATTTTCAAAATCCGCAAGAGCATCTACTGAGGGCTGAAGCTCTTCTTTAGATTTTAAATCAGTCACTAAAACCTGTTTGCCTTTTTTAGCAAAATAGCTTGCCGCTCCAACTCCACCCTGATTTAAACCCAAACCTTGAATTAAAACATAACTTTTTTCAACCATTGAATTTATCCCTGATAAAGTTAGATACCGGGCCGGCGCTTAAAACAACGATTATGTCAAAATTTTCTGCTTCCCGGTTAATCACTTTCCACAAACTTTTATAATCTTTAATCTGGTCAACTTTCGTCTTATTTTTCTTAATTTTTTGGCTCAGTATACTTGAATTCACCCCTGACAAGGCCTGTTCAGACTCCCGACCCTTGACTCGATAAATAGGAAGTAAATATACTTGATCTGCATTTGACCAAGAGGAACCTAACTCATCAGCCAACTGCCATACCCGCTCGTATTGATGAGGTTCAAAAACAGCGGCAATTCTACCTTCCGGATAAATATCCCTTAAACAAGACATCACTGCTTTAATCTGGTCGGGATGGTGGCCGTAATCCAATATAACCGGAGTATTGTTTATTTCTCCGATTTTTTCAAGCCGCAAACGACACCCGGAATAGTGTGATAAACCGGCAATCGCCTTATCTAAGTCTATCCCCCGACTAACACCAACCTCCAGTGCCGCCAAAGCGTTATAAACATTATGCTTGCCGGGCAAATCCAAAGCCAACAGCCGCTCTTTACCGTCAAAATCTATTTTAGAAACCGAACCCCAACCGCGGGGTTGATAATCTACCAATTCTTCACCGTACAACTTTGTTTTTAATCCCTTGTCTTTTGCAAATCTTATCAATTCGACAACTCGTTTATCCTGGCTAAATCCAATTACCATACCGTCATAATTAACCTGATTGATTAATTCTTTAAAAGCAGAAACAGTAGCTTCAATCGAGTCATAAAAATCCGGGTGATCATAGGCAATATTGGTAATAACTAGAACATCCGGTTTAAGTGATAAAAACTGTTTCTTGTATTCACAAGCTTCTACAATAAAAACATTTTCTTTACCGGAACAATAAAAGCCCTCCCCAACGATTACATTAACGTCCCTGTTTGCTTGTTTAAATAACGTCATTAACATCGAAGTAGTTGTAGTTTTTCCATGTGCTCCGGATACGGCAATTGTAAAATAGTCCTTGGTAACTTCACCAAGGGCCTCAAAATAAGTCAAGGTTTTAATACCCTTGGTTTTAGCTAACTTTATTTCAGGATGGGATTGGTCAATATTTGGATGAACCAACCAGTCCAAATCATCGGTTATGTGGTCGGGGCTGTTGCCTTTTTTAAACTCTACCCCTTTTTCAATCAAGGGTTTAATCCGCACGTTTGGTTCAAGATCACATCCGCTGACTTGGTGTCCCTGGTCAGCCATCCACCCGGCCAAGGCGCTTAAACCGGCTCCCCCCAAACCCAAAAAATGTACTTTCATCATTTAATATTCTATCTAATCATAACCTAAATCTCCACCCTCAGCGTAGAGAATTAAAGATTTCCTCAAAGACCTCTTCTAACTTCTTTTTCTCTTCCTTGATAAAGTGCATTAAAACATATTTTTCAGACGGAATATTGTCAGGCGGCCGGCCGATACCAATTCGAATCCGGCCAAAATTCTGAGTCCCCAATGCTTCAATTATTGATTCAACTCCTTTATGCCCGGCCGCTCCCCGATTTTTTTGTATCTTAAATTCTCCAAACGGAATATCAAGATCGTCGTGAACGATAAACAAATTTTCCATTTGTTCATTTAACATTGAACATTTGGTGAGAAGAGATTTTAAACAAGAGCCGGAGCTGTTCATATAGCAATCTAAAAAAATTATCTGCCAGCCGTTTTCCAATTCAACTACTCTCCCCTTTTTGAACTTTCGAACATTTGAACATTTGAATTTTTTTAACAGAAATTCTCCGAATTTTTTGCCGGCATTATGCTTCGTATTTTTATAATCTGCCCCGGGGTTTCCCAAACAAATAAAAATCATCGTCCTAATTGCTCTTGAAGTTGTTCTACGTCGGTTTGGTTCAAATCCTGAACATTACTCTCCGGCATCGGCATAATTTTTTCCCAATCAACGTTTTGCAAACTTTCTTCAACCCACTTGCCCATTAAATTTCCAAGATTTGCCTGTGAAAGAAAATAAGCAATTACTCCAAAGATAACAATATAGCCAAACAAACTACCGAGTGAATGAAATATGCCAGCCATAAAATTAAAAATGGCAAATTTAAAAGGATTAGCTGAGTAAAGCATATGCTTACCGGAATTTCTCAATTCCTTAAGGTGCTTGTTTAGTTTTTTCAACTCTTTATTGAGTTCACTTTTTTCTGCCATAATTCAATCTTAAATGTTAAATGTTAAATGTCAAATTTCTATTTTAGTGGGCCTGGATGGATTCGAACCATCGACCCCTGACTTATAAGATCAGTGCTCTAACCCCTGAGCTACAGGCCCTTGATGGCTTAAGTATATCAAAATTCGGTTCTGCTAACAATTTAACTTCTCTAACTATTGGTTGGGATAATTTTTTCTCTAGATTAACTTTTATTGGAATATAATTATCGGTTAACCCGTCACCGTTACCCCAGATTTTAGCCACGGCGGCTTTGCCGACTTGGGACCGCCAAAATTGACGGCGAAGTTCTTTTTCCAGCCGGTGTAATTTTTCACTTCTCTTTTTTTTAACCTTAGAATCAACTTCCCCCCATTCTTTTCGGTTTTTAAAAGCCAAGGTTCCTTTCCTTGGTGAATATCGAAAAACGTGTATTTTGCCTAACTTCATCTCCCGGCAAAAATCTAAAGTCTTTTGGAAATCTTTGTCGGTTTCTCCGGGGAAACCGACAATAACATCAGTAGTAATATTCATTCCCTCGATCTCCTGCCGCAGTTTTTCCACTATCTCTGTAAATTGATCGGTAGTGTATTTACGATTCATTTTTTCTAAAATTCGGTTGCTTCCCGACTGCAAGCTCAAATGCAAATGCCTTGCCAACCTGCCTCGCCGATTTGAGGCGGACCTGCCTCTACCAACTCCCTGATACAAGTCAACTAAACCGTCAAGATAAGTTCTCGAACGAAAACGTAATTCGTCGGTTTGGCCTTCAACAATAGTGGGATTGATTGAACCAAGCCGGATTAATTTAATATCGGTTTCACTTAATACCGCTTTTACTAAGTCAATCCAGATTTTACCGTTATCATTATATTGTGAAACATTTTGGCCGGTTAAAACTACTTCCACTGCTCCCCTACCGACCGCTTCTTTTACATTTTTAACTACTTTGTCTACGGACCGACTAATTGAAGGCCCGCGAACTAATGTCGGCAAACAGTAAGTACATTGATTATGACAACCGGATTGAATTTTGATTAATGCTCGGCCACTGCCTTTCTCGCTCGTAACACCTTGGAGGAATGACTTTGTCACACCATCCAAGGAGTTAACTGCGCACCACTTTTCTTCATTTTTAATAAACTCATCAATATCAGCTACTTTTATTCCCCCGAATTGGTTTATTTTATCCACCCAACAGCCGGCGGCTATTATCCGGGCATCCAGACTTTGGCGCTGGAACCGCCTTAATTCTTTCCGCGTCTCTCGCTCTGCTTTTCTGGTTACCACACAGGTATTTACTACTATTAAATCCGCCTCCTTCGGCTTCGCCGCTTCTTGCCAACCAAGATTTAGTAATTTATCTTCCAACTCCTGCGTCTCCGCCTGATTCAGCCGACAGCCAAGGGTAGATACATGAAATTTATTCATTTATTTATTTAACAATTAACATTTATATTCTAAATGACCAAATGTAAAATATAAAATGTTAAAATGAGAAGTACGTCCTTATAGTTTCTGCCAAAGGCAGATCCGCCTCTGGCGGACAATGGATACGTTAATAGTCCTTATAGTTCAATGGATAGAACAGACCCCTCCTAAGGGTCAGATCCAGGTTCGACTCCTGGTAAGGACACTTTACT
>CAZBPF010000008.1:15551-16712 GCA_964493745.1 uncultured Gammaproteobacteria bacterium | reverse complement strand
GGTGCGGCATTGACAGAATAGGGTTGTTCAGTTAAGATTGGATAACATGAAATTGGAAGTTTTACAAGAAGATTTAAATCAAAGTTTGTCAGTAGTATCCAGGTTTATTGCTTCGCGTCCTCAACTGCCTGTTTTAGCAAATATTTTATTCTCAGCGGAAAAGAATAATCGGTTAAAATTGTCGGCAACCAATTTGGATATCGGTATCCAATACTGGATTGACGCCAAGGTTAGTCAGCCCGGTGAATTGACAATTCCGGCTAAGGAGATTTCAGAGTTTGTTTCCTACCTCTCACCCGGAAACCTTGTTTTAGAAACAATCAAGCAGGGCCAAATAAAAATAAATTCCAAACAAGGGGAAACGAAATTTGCAGGAATGGACGCAGAGGAATTTCCTGAAATGCCGAAAATAAAAAAAGAAAAATCAACTACTTTGCCTTTGGGTAATTTAGAAAAAGCGGTTAATTTGGTCGGATTTGCGGCAGCCGATGACGACACGCGCCCGGTATTGGCGGCAGTCAACTGGGAATTTTTAAAGGACGGTTATCAAATGGTAGCTACTGACGGATACCGCCTTTCGATAAAAAAGGTTGAGGGTGTAAAAATAAATATGGAAAAATCACAAAATTCAGGAACGTTTTTAATCCCGGCACGCAGTTTAACAGAAATTGTCCGATTGGCCGCCGGTGAAGAGGAACTAAAAGTCGGTTTGACGGAAGATGAAAACCAGGTTGTTTTTCTACTCCCGGGTTTACAGTTGACTTCCCGACTGATTGAAGGTGAATTTCCTGAATATGAAAAAATTATACCTCAGGGCTCAAAAACTAAAATTTTAGTTGATAAAGAAGAATTTCACCAAAATATCAGGATGGCTTCTGTCTTTGCTCGGGAGTCAGCTAATGTGGTTAAATTTAAAATTTCCGACGGTAAAATTCAGATTTCTTCTAATGCTCCTAGTGTTGGTGAAAATGAAACTACTGTTGATGCAAAAGTGGAAGGCGATGACTTGGAAATTGCCTTTAACTACCGTTTTTTGCTTGATTTCCTTAAAAGCATTTCTTTAGATGAGCAACAGGTGGAAATGCACTTTAAAGAACCGCTTACTCCCGGACTTTTTAAAGCGCCGACAGATGAAGATTGGCTTCACATTATCATGCCGGT
>CAZBPF010000008.1:0-15451 GCA_964493745.1 uncultured Gammaproteobacteria bacterium | reverse complement strand
ACTAATTACCAGTTACTTCCAAAAAATCTAGAATTTTTTGGAAATCTTCTTCAGTTGGATTATCGGGGTCGATGTTTAATTCTTTAAGGATTTTTTCAACGCCTTCTTCAGGGTTTTCCGGATCAATGCCCAGATCTTCTAATAATTCTTTAATGTTTTCTTCAGATAAAGTCGGAGTGGCGATGACGGTTGGTTTTGGGGTAGGGGTTATTTCAAGGGTTGGTGTTGGCTCCACTAATTGATGTTCTAATGGTTTTATTTCCCCTTCCGGTTGGGTTTCCGGGTTGTGAAAGGTTTTAAAGCCGATTAAAAACCCGGCTGTTATTGACAGAGCTAAAACCAGTGAATATTTTCTTAAAAATTTAAACATTTAAGGTGCGCTATAAGGAATTGTTGTTGGTAAAACTTGGTATTCAGGCATATAATTTTGGATTGAGCCGTTTAAAAGCAGTAACCAAACCGGCCCTTCTTTTTCGGCGACTATTAAAGCGTTTTTGTCGGGGGAGAGGACTGGATTGACTTCAAAATCAATTTTGTTTCGTAAAGGCGCACTTAAACCAACAAACTCTTCCGACTTTGAGGTTACATTTATTAACCAAATTTTATCGAGTTGGCGGTACTTGTCTTGAGCATATTCTTCTTCAAATTTTTCAACTAAGATTAGTTGATTATCGGTTCTCCAAATACTTAATCTGGCTAAATTTTCATTTTCTTTATTAAAGTCGTAAACAGAACTGCCGTTAAGATTATAAATAGTTGTTTTTGCCTTTCCATCAACAGCTAAGTAGCTGGTTTGAGGAGAAAACCGGAAGTTAACCACCTCTTTTTCGGAACTAATGATTAGTTTTTTATTCTCGTCGGCTAAATCAAGAAGATAAATGGAATTTGTACCTGATTCAGAATTAGCCAGACATCCTAACTGGCTGCTGTTAGGCCAATTAAGCGAAACAACCTGACCGTCAAAATCAAAATTATTAAGTTGATTAAATTCTAGATCATAAACGGTAACCGAGGTATTTTTTAAAACAGCAATTTTTTGGCCGTCGGGAGAAAGATAAGCTTGGTCAGCGGCAAGGTTAACTTCATTGACTTTTGGCGGGTTTTTAACAAGAAATAATTTTTCGGCGGAATAAGCCAGCGCTTTGCCGGTTTGGGAAAAGCTGACTTTATTGCTGGTATCGAAAAAAGCAAGAGTTGTGTTTTGGCGCGCTTCTTTTAGTTTATTATCTACCTGGTAATAAACTCTATTTTCGTTCCAGCCGAGCGACTGAATGCCGGTTTCCGACGCTATTCGGTAAAAGTCGCCGATGATTGTTTCTTTTTCCAGTTCAATCTTTAGCTCTTGATTTGATTCCAAGTTTAAGGAAAGAGTTTTTACTTTATATCCTTCTTTAAAAAACTGAAAAGTATATTTTCCCTTATTTAAGTTTAAGCTTGCCGGCAGTTCAATCGGTTGTTGAATATTTTTAATTTCCTGATCAATAAAACAGTAAACTTGTGATTGGCTGGTATTAATGTTTAAGTTTGCCTTTTCATTTTCACTAATTTTAGCCGTTGGTTCTACCTCGGTTTGTTGTTTATCTTTTTGCTCATCAGTAGTTGTTATTAATTTCAGGATTAGTATGGCTAAAGCCAAGCAGGTAAGTAGAATTATAATCCAGTTTTTCTTAATTATTTTTTTCATCTTAAGTTCCGCATTGATTAATCACCGCCGGAATAAACCGGTTTTGTAAAAAAACTTTTCCCGGGTCTGATTTGCCGGCCTGTAGCTGGTAATGACCGTATATTTGACTCGCCGGTATATTATACTGCTGCATGTACCAGCAAGTTGAATTGACCGCGCTTTTAAATTCAGCATCAGGCGGAGGATTGGTATCAAACCAGGCCCCGACCATTTCATTATTTACGCCGTAGGGATTTCCGTCCGGTCCGGCACACCAGCCGAATTCCGCCTTTCTTTCCCAATGCTGCATCCACTGTTGAACACTTCCGTCTTGGTCAGTGCCAATATGGCAGGAGCGATTTCTATTTTCTAATACCTGTCGGGTTACGTCGTTGCTGGACCAACCGCCGCTCCAGTGAATAATAATCATTGTTGGAACAATACATCCTCCCGGCCGGCCGCGGGTTAAAAGAATTTTTTGAACCGGGTAGCCGCCGGCACTGACCATAATTTCTGCGCCGGAATCAGGACAGTCAACAATTGCCCCTTGCGGCGGAGAACCGATTGTAACCACGTGATTTGCCTGACTGGCTTCGTTTTCAAGGTTTTGGCCCGGAACATTAGCGGCAACGATTACAGTATCATTTATTCTTGAATCCTTAAACCTGGTTTCGGCGGAAATGGTGTATTTTATCGAGATTGGAGAATCGCCGGGAGAGAGTTCTGTCGGCATATCAAATTTTTCAATTGTTTGTCCGTTAATATCTTGTTTTATATTAAAAGAGCCGTCTTCTGTGATAACCACCGTATCGTTGGAAATAGCCAGTCCGGTTAACTTGTCAGTTGTCGCTGATATGGTTATTGTATAAGTTATTTCTCTGGGAAGCTGGGAGTTTTCCAATTGGCTGATATTGGCAGATTTGGTAACTTTAATATAGGGGGAGTTTTCAACTTCAAGGAAAGTTTCCTCTTTCTGTACCGGAAGGCTGGCTTTATCGATTACCGACGGAGCCATTGTTTGGTTGGTTTGGGCAAGAGGGAATAAATTAACGAAAAAAAGCACGATAAATACGGCGATTATTACCGGAATAATAAGTGAGCTGATAATTGAAATTTCGGCAACGCCTTCAAAGACGCGGTTAAAAAATTTAACACCGTCCCGAAAAGCCGCCGGTAAAAGAAAGAAAACTTTATCAACCGCCTTGTCCAGTTTGGGAGCGAGTCCAAAGCTGGTTAGCTGATTAAATTTATCAACTGCCTTGTCAAGCCCAATCGCTTTAACTCCTTTTTTAAATAAGCTGTAGCCGGCTTTAAGTATTTTTTCTCCGACCCAAATGGCGGCGGTAATTCCAAAACTGACTGTGGCGCCGGCTACTGCTGCTGCCGCTTTAACTCCTTCCTTGACCGCTAATTTAATACCTTCTTTAGCAATTTGCTCGCCTATTTTTTTCATCACCCATTGTTTAACCGGCTCGAATATTTTTTCTTTTAGAAAACTTTTACCTTGGTTCCAGACCGTTTTAAGACCTTTGCCGATTGCTGTTTGGCCGAGTTTGCGGAATAGCTTGCTTTTCATTAACCGGGTAATTGGTTGGGTAATTGGCGAAAAGACCTGTTTAAAATTGTGATAAATACGGTATAGCCGTGTTTGATAAACTTGTTCTGCTACACCCTGTTTGCCGTATAAAGACTCGAACATTGATAAAAGTTTATTTTTTTGAAGAATCTCGGCTTGACCGGTTTCTTCCAGATTGCGGGTAAATTCCTGCCAGATTTCTATTTGGTCAACGAGTTGGTCCGGTGGTGTTTCTGTCAGCTGGGCGGCAACAGCGGCCGCCATAACCGGGTCCTGCTCGGCATTAAATTGGGCTAAAACTTCTTCGGCATCTCCGGCGGGTAGTTTTTCCAAAGAAACAATAAGCGGGGTTTCTTCTTCTGATTTCAAAGACATAAAGTCCAAGCTGGTCTCGCTTGGCTTACGGATCCAAAAATCAGTCATTAATTTAATCGCTTTAGAATTAACTTTATTAGATAAATCAAAAGATTTAATTGAGCCGTCCGGTCTTCGGATAATAATTTTTTTGCCGAGATAAGTTTCAAGTTCTTTTTCCAGGTCGGTTAAAATCGAAGTTTCATAATATTGTTTTTCGCTTAAAGAAACCATTTTTAAAGTAGTGTCGGCAAGTCCGGTGATTATTTGTTCAACTGCTTCCTCTTCGCCTTGGTCAATTGTTACGCCGCGGGCACCGAAAGAAATGCTTGTCGGGCCGATAATAGTCGGGGTAATTTTTTGTTTGGGGACATCTTGAGAAGCCCTGGTAACTACCAGTCCGGCAATTTGGTCAACAACCTGTGGATGTTTGGCTAGTTTTTTTTGAAAACTTTCCGGTATTGTTGGCGCAACTTTCGGGGACAAGTTTCTAATTCGGTGGGCAACGGTTTCTTTTGCCGCCAGATAATCATTGGAAAGAGCTACTTCCTCTACAAATTCTTTTTTTTCTGTAAGGGTGGTTATTTGCTCGTATTCGTCGGATAAACCATGAGCGGTTACTTTTGCCTTTATTTCATCATCAGCTTCCGGAAGATATTTGTTGATTTTTTCTTCGATTAGTTTTCTTTTTGCAGTGATTGCTTTTTCAGCTAATTTTTGAGCTTCTTTTGAATCAATGCCGTTTTCAGCTAATTTTTTTTCAATTTTCTTCTCAGCCGGGATTTGGCTGAGAAGTATGTCCCGCTGATGTGCTAATTGATTAAGTATTGTGTCGGCTTGTTCCGTTTCTACTCCGAGTTGGTGCATTATTTCTTCAAAATTTTCTTTTTCCGGTGATTTTTGTGGTTTTGGCTCCCGGGTCTGGGGGATAACTATGCTTAATGCGGCCAGTCGGCTTCTTGCTCGGGCCGAAAGCTTTACTTGAGCTTTTTTTGCCATTGAATCAACCTTATTTGTTTGTTTGGTTATGATTCTGCTGGCGATGGAGGTGGAAACAAGGATATCTTTGCGGAGATTTTTCGGTAATTGTGCGGTTATTTCCTCAGCTGCTTTTGATTGAAGGACAAAATTTTCTAAAATTTCGGGTTGGCTTACCGCTTCCGCCAATTTATTAAAAACTTGTGTTTCAGCTTCTAAAAGAGAGGTTTCCGGGTCAACTGTTTCTATTTGTTTAAGGTAAATCAGCCGTTTTATAAGTCGGTCAGCCTCGGTTTGGCTGACTCCAAGTTGATTTTCAATTTTTTGTTTAACTTGATCAGCGATTTGTTGTTTTTTTTCTTCTAAAGCTTCCTTTTCAGCGATTAAATTTTGAAGCTGGTCTTTTGTCGGCTGTTGGGAGTCAAGCTTAAATTCTTCGTTTTCTATTTGATTGTCTTCAATAAAAAATTGGCTGACTTGGTGGAAAAACTCAGACCAGGATTGTTTTGGTTTTTTTTCAATCCCGTATTTAGTCTGAAAAAAATCGAGGAGATTTTTGAGTTGTTGATTGGTTATTTTTAATTCTTTGACGACTTCTTTTTTTGAAGGCGGTCTGCCTTTTTTTTCTTCAAAATCGTCAAGTTTGACTGCCCAGGTGTGGAAAAAATCCGCCGGAGTTAGTTTTTTTTCTTCTTCTGCCATACTTATAATTTATCACACGCTAAACGTTTTTAAAAACCGGTGTTAGTTTCGTGGTGGTAAATTATTTGTTTTTACGTAGGGGCGAATCATGATTCGCCCTTACAGTACATTGGTTTTATTTTTCTTCGGTAGCATCAGAAGGTTTAGTTTTAAGTTCTTCTCCTTTTTTCATGGCGATAATATCTTCCGGGCTGGAAGTGATTAGTTTGTGTTCATCAGGCGAGGCGATTACTCGGATAGCAACGTGGTTTTGTCCGGCAAAGAAAATTCCTTCGCCAATATCGGCCCCCAAAAGCAGTTGTTTTTCGCCTTCCGATAAGTAAAAGACTTCAGCAACCTGGTCTATAGCGGCCGGGTGTTGTTTTAATAATACTTGGATAGAGGAATTAGTGACAATTGCTTTGCCGTAGTCGGATCCCAAAAAGTCTTGCACGTCCTGAGTAATTGTAGTTAATCCAAGGTAATATTTTCTTGCCCGTTTAGCTAGGCCGAAAAGATATTGGGCCGTATCTGCATACTGCATCAAATACCAACCCTCGTCAACTATCAATATTCTCTTTTTAAGGTCTTTCCGGATTTTATTCCAGATAAAATCTAATACAATCTGCATTGCAATCGGTCTGAGCTCTTCTTCCAAATCACGGATACCAAAAACAATGAATTCGTTATCCAGTTCAACATTAGTCTGGGAGTTGAAAAGTCCGGCAAATGAGCCCTTAATGAATTTTTCCAGCCGGGCGGCCAGTGACGCCGCCTGTTCTTCCTCCATACCGAGTAGAACTTTGTAAAGGTCTTCGATTAAGGGCATTTCCGTGTCCGGTTCCGGCGGTTTTGTCGGCGTAATTCCGCGCATTTTGTATGTCTGAACCAGGGCTCTGTCTAATAAGGCCTCTTCTTTGGCATCCAGTTCGCCCATAACTAGTTTAAATAAGCTGTGCAGGGCCATAATTTTTCGTCCTAGTTGATTTTTGGCCTCTTCGTCAGGGGTAATTTCAAGATCAAACGGGTTAATTTTTGAATCCGATTCAAAACTGAAAGTTACAAATTGACCTCCTACCGCCTCAGCTAGCGCCTTGTATTCATTTTCCGGGTCCAAAACCATTACTTCCGTGCCGAACATCAGTGACCGCAGTGCTTCCAGCTTAACCAGATAAGATTTTCCGGCACCACTTTTTGCGAAAAGAACAGAATTAGCATTTTCCATGGAAAAACGATCAAAAACAACCAGTGACCCGTTATGCTGGTTTAGTCCGTACATTACACCTTTATCGTCTGATAAATCAGAAGAAACAAAGGGGAAGGTGGTTGCCAGAGAAGTGGTGTCCATGTTTCTGGTAACATTCAGCCGGTCTTCGGCCAAAGGAAGAGTGGTTGTAAATCCGTGTTCCATTTGTAAAGTAGCGTGTTTGGGGATGATTAATAAAGCACCCAAATTTGACTCCAATTCCTTGGTTATCTGATTAAGCTGTTTTACTGATTCCGATCCAATGGTGATATAAAGACCGAATTGAAAGAATTTTTCCACGCCCTTGACTAGTTCTTCCTGCAAGCCCAAGGCGTCTTCCAGTTTCGCTTTGGTGGACGGGTCAACGACTTTTCCGCGCTGGACGTCGGATGAGATTTCCGCCTCCATTTCAGCAATTTTTCTCCTTAAATTGGATAGTATTTCTTTACCTTCTGTTGGATAAACATTCATAGAAACATCTAAAGAGTGGTCAAAATTAATCAGCGAAGACAACCAGTTGGCAGAAACAAACCTTGGATAATTTACTACGAATAAGGTCCGGTAATAATAGTTGTTTATTCGTATCCAGTCAAAATCAACTTCAATAGCCGAAGGAGCAATAATGTCCTGAACTGAAACAAGGCCTTCGCCAAAATCCCGGATACTTTTTTCCAACTGAGAGACTTCCTTTTTATTTTCTTTTGGTTTTTCCTCTTTTTTCTTTTTTTTGTTAAAAATTTTGTCGAATATCATTTTTGTTTTGGTCCGTGAATCATTACTCCGTGTTGGCTGAGCGCTTCGATGTTTTCACCAAGCGATGATTCCGGGTTGTAAATTTTATAAAATAAACGGATTAACTCTTTAGTTTCCAATTGTTTGACTGTTAATCCAAGCCGTCCAAAAAGCCGGGTTAGGTGTTCTTTTTTTGGTTCCAGTGCTCCTTTTGCTTTTTCAATTATCTTTTCTTTACTCATCGGTAGTGATTGTTTTTCCCGTTTAAAAATAGACAGTAATCCGGGCAGTGTTGACTGGGCCGCCGCCGCCGCTCCCATTTCTACCGGATAAAAAGGAACGGCAACGTAAAAGGATTTGGTTAGAACATTGTTTTTTTCAACTACTTCTTCTATATAGTTGTGATAAGATTGAATTTGTCTTTTTAATAACGGGTTGGTGACTTTTGCTTGCTGGTTTTTTATTCTTTTCAAATAGTTGGAAACGTCTTTTGTTGTTGAGCGGATAAGTATTTCAATTGAGTAAGTAAGAGAATTAAGCATGGCGGCATAGGCATAAATCATTGCGTCTTGTTCGCCTTCCGACAAAAGGTTAAAGTTAACCGATGAAGTTTGAAGAATCATTACCGCTGCTCCATTTTTCAAAATAACCAAATCTTTTTGAATATCCTCAATTGGTAAATGTTCTTGACTGGTGCCTTTAATGGCGATTTTGTTTAAATCGGGCATAAATGTTTAATGATTAATGACTGATGATTAATTATTAATTTTTAGCCATTAGCTATTAATCATTAGTCATTGCTTTCTTTTGTTTTTATAATTAACGGTTCGATTACTTCTCCTTTTGCTTCTAATTTCAGTATATCAAATTTATAACCCTCTTTTTCAACTGTAACAAGATATTCTCCGCTTGACAATGGCGTAGCCGTTTCAAACTGGCCGAGTTTATTAGTTCGTAGTGCTCTGACCGCGTGTCCGTTTTTATCCTGTATTTCAATTATTGCGTTTTCAATTAAATTTCCTTCCTGATTAAAAACCATGCCGACTATTTTGTTGGGCGTAGATGGGGTTTGCGGCCTGGGGATTTCACCGAATTTGGCTTCAGCAGTTGCTTCCAGTTTCTGGCTTGAAAAAAGGAAATCCTCTTCTTGTTCCGGTTTCTTTTTTTCCGGTTTTTTCTCTTTGGTTTCTGCCCCAGGTGTTTTGGTTTTTGCCTCAGGCGCTTTGGTTTCTGCTTCAGGCGTCGGTTCTTCAGTTTCTTTTTCTTCGTCAATCGTAGATAAAAATTCTTCTAATTTCGGTTCTTTTTCATCAGTGTCCGGAACTTTGGTCATTGACGGTTCTCGGTGGAATTGACGGTCTTCAAAATCAAACTTGTGGGTTTGTTTTTGCCAAATATAGATTGTTGGCGAATAAACACTGTGGAAGAAAGCAAAAATCCATTTTTCCAAGGGCTGTTCATTTACCGGCAAAAAGGCCAATGCCGCGCCTAAGCTGGAAAGCCCGATGACCAGCGGCCATTTTATAAAAAAAACAAGGTTGCTGTGATAAACAACAAAGGCCAGTATTAAGCCGCCGGCAAGTTTAAGAAACTGCTTGAGCGTCATGCTTCCGACCAACCGGAATTCGTAAGATGATATCTGCTGTGGTATTGGATGGTGTTCCATACTTTTCAGTATAAAGTAAACAACCTATCCAGGCAAGTAGGTGTATTATATAATAGTATATGTCGAAATTAGTAATTTTTGATTCACATGCGCTTTTGCACCGGGCTTATCACGCCTTACCCAAGGACAGCTTGACGCAGGGCGGTAAGCCGGTGAATGCAGTTTACGGTTTTTTTTCCATGTTTATTTCGGCAGTAATTGAACTTGAGCCATCTTTTTTAGTAACTTGTTTTGATGCTCCCGGCCCGACTTTCCGCCATAAAAAATTTATCGGATATCAAGCCCACCGGCCGAAGATGGAAGACGAGTTGAAAAGTCAAGTTGATTTGACTCGTCAAACAGTGGATACAGCGGAAATACCAATGAAAATGATTGAGGGTTATGAAGCTGATGATCTTGCCGGTACTATCGCGCTAAAAGCTAACAGCTCACAGCTGAAAGCTAATTCCATTATTGTAACCGGGGATAAGGATTTAATGCAGTTAGTTGACGATCAGACCAGCTTGTATCTGTTGGGCCGGGGAATTTCCGGCGGAGAGTTGGTTGGCCCAAAAGACGTAGAAAAAAAATTGGGTGTCAAGCCGGAACAGGTTGTTGATTATAAAGCATTGGTTGGAGATTCATCGGATAATTATCCCGGAGTTTACGGTATCGGCCCAAAAACAGCCGAGAAGCTGTTCGGTAAATATAATACTTTTGAGGAAATTTATGACCATCTTGATGATATTTCCGGCTCTGTCCACGATAAATTGGAAAAGGGGAGAGAGTCAGCCGAATTATCATATGAATTGGCCGAAATTGTGACTGACGCGCCGGTCGAAGTTGATTGGGACAAAGCGGAATTTACTGATCAAAAATTAATTAAATTAAAAAGAGTTTTAGACAACCTGAATTTCCGGTCATTGGTTCAGCGGATTGAAGATAAATTCAATTCCGGCCACACCGACAACCAGGTGAAGTTGTTGTAGTAAAATTAGAGTGACGCAGACTGAAGTCTGCTAGTACTAACGCATTAGCAAACTTTAGTTTGCGTCTATTAGAAATTGTTCGAAAATTGAAAATTGAAAATTAAAAATTTAAGAATTGCCCTTGTCCATGATTATTTAAACGAATTCGGCGGAGCAGAACGGGTTCTGCTGGCTTTGTCTGAAATTTGGCCGGAGGCGCCGATTTACACTGCTTTTTATAATAAAAACTCCTCAGCTTATGAGCGGTTTAAAGATAAAGAGATTAAAGCGTCTTGGGCTCAAAAAATTCCCGGGTTTACTTCCGGTAAGCTTCACAGCCCTTTGAGATTTATTACCCCGTTAATTTGGAATTCTTTTGACTTTTCCGGGTATGACCTAGTTATATCTTCAGCCAGCTGGTATATCACTAAGGGGTTTAAAAATAAGGGCGAAGCGGTTGAGATTTGTTACTGCCACACACCGCCGCGGTGGTTGTACGGCTACCCGACTTCGGTTGAACTGCAAAAATATTGGCCGGTGCGGGTGTATGCGGCTGTTGTCGGCCACTTTTTGCGCTTGTATGATTATCAGGCGGCGCAACGAGTTGACCACTTTATTGCTAATTCCAAAAATGTTGCCGGCCGGATTAAAAAGTTTTACCGCCGGGACTCGACAGTAATTTATCCCCCGATTGAAAAGTTGGATTATCCCGATGTTGATAAAAAAGATTTCTACTTAATTATCGGCCGGATTGTTGGCGGCAAGGGGTTTGAGTTGGCAATAAAAGCAGTTAATCAGCTCGGTTTGAAATTAAAAATAGCTGGTAAGCCGGCCGGTTGGAAGCAAGAACAGAAACGGTTAGAAAAAATGGCCGGTGATAATGTTGAGTTTTTGGGTTATGTTTCTGATCAAAAACTGGCTGAGCTTTATGTTAAAGCCCGTGGCTTTTTTGTTTTAGCCACTGACGAGGATTTTGGCATGACACCGGTTGAGGCGATGATGGCCGGAACGCCGGTGATTGCCTTCCAAGGTGGCGGCTATTTAGAGTCGGTGGTGGAAGGCAAAACCGGAATATTTTTTGATCAACCGACAGTTGAATCATTGATTACAGCCATAAAAAAGTTTGAAAAAACTAAGTTCTCCAGTGAAGATTGTAAGCAGTGGGCAAACAAATTTTCCAAGGATAGATTTAAAAAAGAAATCAAAAATTTCGCCCGCTCCGTCTACTTAGAACTACGTCCCGCTTCGACGCGAAGCGGGCTCGCCTCGCGTCGAAGCGGGTCGTAGCCGTAAGTAGACATTTTTATTGGTTAATTTTTTAATTTTCTGGAACGTAGGTAGAATAATATCATCAAAAATAGTTTCATTTCGTCGGTGAAGTGAGTTTTCATGAATGATTTTTGAACTCCCCCATAATATTACATTTATTCGGAAAAATAAAGGATCTTTTAAAAGGTAGTTAGCAGATATCAGGTCTAAAAAATAGAAAGAAAAAAACATATTTTCAAATAAGTTAGGAAAGTAAACAAATAAACGCTTGTTCTTGGTGATAAAAAAAACTAGCTGACCAATTAACCGGTATACAAAAAGAAAAATTAGTAAAGGGGTGACCAGCGGGCGATAATTAACTATAGTGTAAGCAACGGCGGCGGTAAAAAGCCAGAGGTCAAATGTTTTATCGATAACTTGAGCTTTAACGGGGTTTAATATTAGAACATGTTTATAAATCGGTCCGTCAGCCATATCGAACAATGCATTGAAAAAATAAGCGATAAAAGGGTGGAAATATAAAAAAGCAACAACACCGGTAATTCTAGTAAGCGAAACAATAAAAATAATAATTTTTTTATTGAGCTTGGGCAATTTTTTCATAAGCTTTTTGTAATTTTTCAACTGTTTTGGATAAAGAAAATTGTTTGATTTTTTGTCGGGATTTTTGGCCCATTTTTTTTGCTAATTTCGGATTTTCAATAAGCCGGACAGCGAATTTGGCAATTTGGCGGTGATTGTCAGGCGCGGCCAAAAACCCGTTTTCATTATTATCAACTAGTTCGGGAATGCCTAAAGCGTCAACACCGATTATCGGCAGGCCAAAGGCCATTGCCTCCATAACGCTTAACGGCTGGTTTTCGGTTTTGCTTGGGGTAATAAAAACGTCGGCATTGGCAATCAGGTCGGAATTGATTAGTTGGTTGTGGGGGATTTGGCCGGTAAAAATTATGTTTCCGGCTAAATTTTGGTCATTAACCAGCTTTCTTAATTCGGTTAAGGCCGGTCCGCCGCCAATAATTGTCAGTTTTGTTTTTGGATGTTTTCGGTTAATTATTTTAAACGCTTTGACTAAAACATCTAAGCTTTTTTCAACGGCAATTCTCCCAACGTAGATAAAGTTAAAATTATCACCAGGTAGGGAACGCAGATCTGCGTTCCCTACATTATATTTTTCTAGATTTATTCCATTGGCAATAATTTTTGTTTTAACTTCCAAACCATTATTAACCGCTTCTTTTTGCATTGCCCGGGAAGGACAAATAACTATCTTGGCTTGGTTGTGAATCATCAAAACATATTTCCAGCCGATTTTTTGAAATGTTTCTAATTTGTCCATCTTTAAGTTTTTAAGGTATTCCTGATGAGCAAGAAATGTGTGCAGGGTGGTAACGACCGGTATTTTCCTAATTTTGGCGCAAATTAAGCCCTCCCAGCCGACACCGCCTTCAGTGTGGATATGGATTACGTCGGGGTTGAAATTTCTAATTTGTTTTAGCGATTTGGTTACTGTTGGAATCGATAAAGGCAAAGTTGAGTAGCCGAGAACAGAGATGTTTGCCGGCAGGCGGATTACATCAATATTTTTAGGCAGTTGCTGGTTGGCCTTATCCTTTTTTTTAAATTTCGGACAAAAAATCTTAATCTTGTTGCCTTTTTCGGCTAATTTTTGTGTTTGTTGGTCAACAACTGTAGCCACGCCGGATATATGAGGGAAGTAAGCGTCGGTAAAAACAGCGATTTTCATACTAGATTATATTTTATAATATTTTTTAAGTAATTGTTATATTGTTATATGGTTATATTGTCAGAATACATTTATAATAGTATAGCAGTATGGGAGTATTTGAGTATTCCGTGTGATTCTGTGTCAGCTTTTTTTGTGTTTTTCCGTGATCCGCCTTTGGCGGATTGACTTTCAGGTAGAAAATGATATTATTGTAATGCACATTAACAATTTGAGATAAGTCAAGATTGGTTGTGACAGGAGCTACCATGTACCTTTGGGTATGTGGTTACAACGTGTGTACCATTTAGGGTACACAATTTATTTGAGAGTTTGATCGTAGCTCAGGGTGAATGCTGGCGGTGTGCCTAAGGCATGCAAGTCTAATGGGCCTCTGGCCCATGGCAGACGGGTGAGTAATACGTACGAATCTACCCTTTTCTGAAGAACAACCCCAAGAAATTGGGGATAATACTTCATAGTTCCCTGAACCCAACGTGGTTCAGGGTAAAGTCCCGATGTTTACATCGTGACGGAAAAGGAGGAGCGTGCGTCCTATCAGCTTGTTGGTGGGGTAAAGGCCTACCAAGGCAAACGGGTAGCTGGCTTGAGAGAGTGGTCAGCCACAAGGACACTGAAACACGGGTCCTACTCCTACGGGAGGCAGCAGCTAGGAATATTGCGCAATGGGCGAAAGCCTGACGCAGCGACACCGCGTGCGGGATGAAGGTCGAGAGATTGTAAACCGCTAATCGGTCGAGTATTCGACCAGACAAGCACCGGCTAACTTCGTGCCAGCAGCAGCGGTAATACGGAGGGTGCAAGCATTACCCGGAATTACTGGGCGTATAGGGCCCGCAGGCGGTTTGTTAAGTTTTCGGTTAAAGCCCTCGACTTAATCGAGGAACAGCCGGGAATACTGGCAAACTAGAGTGGATCTGGAGCTACTGGAACTTGCTGTGTAGGGGTGAAATCCATGGATATAGCAAGGAACACCAAGGGCGAAAGCGGGTAGCCAAGATCCTACTGACGCTAAAGGACTAAAGCTAGGGTAGCAAACTGGATTAGAGACCCAGGTAGTCCTAGCCATAAACGATGCTCGCTAGTTGTTCCCTGATTTTATATCGGGGGGTGACGTAGCTAACGCGTTAAGCGAGCCGCCTGGGGAGTATGGTCGCAAGGCTAAAACTCAAACGAATTGACGGGGAGGCGCACAACCAGTGGATTATGTGGTTTAATTCGATACAAAGCGATGAACCTTACCTGAGCTTGACATCTTGCCTATGTTTCTTGTGAAAGCTAGAAACTTAGTGGCATGACAGCTGGTGCATGGCTGTCGTCAGCTCGTGTCGTGAGACGTTCTCTTAAGTGAGGCAACGAGCGAAACCCTTGCCGTATGTTATACATGTCATGCGGGACCGCCTCGGCTTTTCGTCGGGGAGGAAGGAGAGGATGACGTCAAGTCAGCATGTCGCTTATGCTCAGGGCTACACACATTATACAATGACCTAGACAATGGGTTGCCAAGCCGCGAGGCGGAGCTAATCTCATCAAACTAGGTCTCAGTGGGGATTGCAGGCTGCAACTCGCCTGCATGAACGCGGAATTGGTAGTAATCGGGGATCAGCATGCCTCGGTGAATACGTTCCCGCCTCTTGTACACACTGCCCGTCAACTGAGCCGAGTTGACAGCACCCGAAGCTTCGATATTTTTTCGGAATTAAGGTGAGGTCAGCGAGGAGCGGTAAGTCGTAACCTTGTTGCGACCTTTCTGAGAAATTGGAAAGAAAAATCTGGCTGTATCGGGAAAGCCTAAAGTTAAATTATGATATGATTTAATTATGGTAATCGCGAGGGAACCCCGAACCAGTATAAATATGGTTCAGGGACTCCGTAGAGACTACACGCCAGCCCTTCCTGAAATAGTTGTTGCTTATTTATTAGGCGCTTTACACGATGGTACTGAACGACAGACCACGTGGAGAATTGCCCAAAAAAGCAGGAACTACTTAACTGTTTTGCAGAAACTTGTGAAAAGTTTAGGCGGCAGTGCTTGGATTTATAAAGAAGGTAAAAAACGAAACGTTTGGATTTTGGAGTTTTCAAAAAGTACTCTTAAACCGGTATCTTTAAAAACTAACGAAGAACAAATTTCTTTTATTCGTGGTTTTTGGGATGCAGATGGAGGGGTTGCCAAAAGCCAAAAGGTTAAGTTTTATATTTATTTTGCTCAAAAAAACAAGCCCATTTTAATTAAATTAAAGAAGTGGCTTAAAAAGCAGAATATAAAAACCGGAAAGATACACAATCCGAGTAAAAAAGTAGATTCCGGTTACTGGAGATTTTATATTTCAACTCAATCTCATCGAGATTTTGTTGAAATTATTGGATCATGGCATCCAGAAAAAGCATACTATTTACAGAAGGTGAAGAGATAGTCCAGGCCTTTGGAAACAAAGGAACGTTTATAGAACAGGATACTGAACAAGGTATCCGTTCTGGAAGGAGCGGATGGATCACCTCCTTTCTAAAAAATATTTACAAATTATTTTTATCAAAATTTAATTTTAAATTTTGATTTTTACTTTTCTCCTGTCACAGCCAATCTTGATT
>CAZBPF010000007.1:6790-17949 GCA_964493745.1 uncultured Gammaproteobacteria bacterium | reverse complement strand
ATATTGACGTTTTTGGTAATCGGGAGAGATAAAAATCTGAACAGTATTTCGGCGGGCAAGCATATCACGAATACGACGATGCTGCTTTTGATAAAATCTTTTAAAATTACTGCCGCAGTACAAATGCTGAATACCTATTTTTACCTTAGCATAATTAATTACATTCCCTTGACTGATAACTTGAGGCAAAAAATCAATGTCAAAAAAATAATCGCCTTCAAAGTATTTTTCAAGAAAATTCTTTCTAAAAATTGGTCCGTTTGCCCCCATTGTTGGTAGTTTCGTTTTATTCAGCTTTAATTTTAACCAGTCCCCTTTATCTTTTACAGCAATATTCATCCTTGTCCATTTTTGATCAATATAATTCCAGTGATCATAGTTGCCGATAAAATAGCAAAGTGGATCATTCATACCCATTAACGCACAATAGCGATCAATTATTCCGTCTTTCTCAAAATAACTAAACTTCCAAGGTTCACTGCCGATAATCTCGACATCTGAAAATGGCTCCACCATTTTATAAAGCCATTTTTTGTTTGGTAAAACATTATCCGAATCTAAAAAGCAAACTAAGTTGTTACCGGCATTTTTTAATCCAACGGCCTTTCCTGCTTCTCCGGTTTTCAATCTATTCGGTATAATTTTTGCCTCAAACTTTTTGGCGATATTCAATGTCTCATCTAAAGAACCGCCATCAGCGATGATTATTTCTATATCACCGGAATAATCCTGATTAGCCACTGATTTCAGGCAGTCACTAAGGGTTCGTCCGGAATTTAAGGTCGGTACAATAAAAGAAACACTTTTCACTAGTCAAAGTATAACATTTTGATATACTAATATTAATTATGATAATTAAGAAAATAAAAGAATTTAAATTCATTGATTGGTTTAAAAATAACAAAATTCAATTATCAGTTATATTTTTACTCACAACCATTGCCTATGCATCTACGTTTAATAATCAATTTTTGTCTGATGATATTAAAGCTATTGTGGAAAATCCCACTTTAAACAGTTTTAAATATGTAGCTGAAAGATTTCCACTTGTTGTTAGACCTTTTTTATATTTTTTAATAAATCGATTATTTGGACTGAGTCCGGTACCCTATCATATTTTAAATACTTTTTTCCATCTCGGATCTGTATTAACCATTTATTTACTCGTATATTTACTCCATAACCAAACTACTGCCTTCGTTACGTCAATTTTAGCCGGTATTCACCCAATAATGATTGAAGCTGTAACCTGGATATCCGGCGGACCTTATTCTACTTATACTTTTTTTGTTATTTTGGCCTTAACCTTTTTTCTTTTCGGCTATAAAAATAAAATTTTTAGCTGGCTGTCGGTGATATCCTTTACTTTAGGCCTAGCAACATCTGCAAAATCAATGTCTTATCCATTTATTTTAACTTCCTTAATTATTTTTAGGCCTGATATTAAGTTAAAAAGGGAATGGAAAAAAATTATTATTCCTTGGGCAATTGGAATAACAGGCATTATTTACACCGCCACCTTAATTCCTCATCGTTTAGAAACCTTAACTACTCGGTATTATCAAAATCCCCAAATGCTTAATCCATTTCATCAAGTCCCAACTGCTGTTACCAAATATTTAGAACTAACCTTCTGGCCCAAAGCGCTAACCCTTTACCATACTGAGATTAACCTCATCAACCAAACTGAATTTATTAAAAGCACGGCTGGTTTTTTACTTTTTGCTGTTATTGGAATTTATACTTTTATTAAAAACAAAAAGATATTTTTCTGGTTTATGTTTTCTGCATTTGCTCTTGGACCAATGCTTACTCCCTTTGGCGTATCCTGGCTTGTTGCAGAAAGATACGCCTACTTGGCAATGTTTGGAATTTTTGTTCTTTTTGGCTGGGTTTTAGACCGGATTAATAAAATAGACAAGATAAAAAATATTCCTTTAATAATCTTTTTGTCGGTTTTTGTTCCTGTTTTAACTTTGCGGACTATTGTCCGCAACAACATCTGGCAGAACCAAGACCAGCTTTGGCTAGCGGCAGCTAAATATTCACCGCACAGCGCCCAAAACCATAATAATCTCGGCGACCTCTACGCCCGTCACGGAAATCTTGAAAAATCTATCTTTCATTTTAAAAAAGCAATCGAACTTCGACCGGGATACGCTGATGCCTACCATAACATGGCTAATATTTATTGGCGTTTGGGTGATTTAAATACGGCAATTGCCAATTATGAGAAAGCCCAGGAATTTAATCCCAATATCTGGCAAACCTGCCAAAATTTAGGCATTCTTTACTTTGAGATAGGAGAACACGAAAAAGCGCTGGAACAAATGGAAAGGGCCGTTCAGCTCAACCCGAATGACGCCAATTTGTACGCCAACCTGGCTAAAATGTATGCCAAACTAGGTGAAGAAGAAAAAGCCCAAAACGCCGCCGCCAAATCCCAACAATTACAAAACCAGCAATAAATAAACAACCAACTTATTATTACGAACGTTACAAGTATTTTATACATAAAAATGAAATAACGTTCGGAAAAAATGACTAAAAGATACTATTTTCTATCGAATTTATTTTGGCTTGATAATTTAAAGATTGAAGTCACAAACAGTGATTTGTTTAATATCTATCCGGCTCCCCGGGCCAAAATTAAAAGCAAACTATACTATTGGACTCAAAAAGAGTTTATTACCCTTACAGAAGAGAATAAATTGAAAATAAACAAAAAATGCTTTAATCTTTTACGGAAAAAATTCCCGACTTGGTTTTTATATAAAAAGGCCTGGGATAAAAAATGGACTTGCATTAACTTTGATATTCCCAATAAGTTAAATACAGCTAGACATAATTTTAGAAGAAAATTACTTCGGTTTGGTTTTATAAATCTGCAACGGAGCGTTTTTATATCACCATATGATTTTGATTATCAATTTGTTAAAAAAAAAATTAAGGACTATGTTTATATAATTAGAGCAACAAACAACCCATTTGTTACAATGAACAACTTTTATCAGATTTCCGGATTAAATATTCAAAAAAAGAGGTTTAAACAATTACTAAAAAGAAAACCAACTGCCAAAGAAGATTTCCAACAACTGCTTAGAAGCTATGTCTTAAACAAAATGAACCGGCCTTTATACCCAAAAAAATTAGACCCAAAAACAAATTTAGAAACCAAAATCCAAACTATTATTCACGATCGTTACAAGTATTTTATACATAAAATTTGAGTAACGTTCGTAAAATTCAATAGTTTAAAAGTTTAAACATTCTTTTTTGTGTAGATTTAATTACTTTTTCTAAAATACCCGGCCATCTAAATTTATACATTTCATAAATAAGTTCAGGTATGTCAACACCAAAATTAATATTTATCTTGTCCCCCTCTGGTAACATTGCTGTTTTTCTTTTTAGAATACGAACTAAATCTTCGGTACTGGAAATTTTGCCTTCATCAAAAAAATTATAGTATTGGTTTAATATTTTTTTGACCTCATCAAAATTCTTATCGTACCCTTCAGCTATAATTTTGGAGACAAAATTTAAATTAACCTTTAATAAATTAACTTGAAAGTTACATGCAAATTCAGGCTTGTTTTTTAGCAAATATACATCCATACCACCCCAAAGGTAATTATGCAATCTTGGTCCTACTGCAGTTTGATAATCTACTTTTGAAGCTTCAGTTATTTTCTCGCCTAAATTTTTGATTTCTCTTTTACTCACATCTAATAAATCTTTTATCTCTTTATTAAATTTATCAGCCCCATATTTAACCGAATGGCTCATCATTGCTAAAGGCAAATCGGTTTGTTCAGGGTAATTTTTTTGTACAAAATCCCAAAAAACATGATTACATTCGTGAATTTCTTCAAAAGTAAAAATGTTTTGATCAATAAACGGCACAATATCTGGTATTTGTGAACCAAAAGCAACCATCGGATTCATTTTTCCTATAACTTCAGAAGCAACATAAGCGTGTCCAATAATATTCATCGTTTTGGGTTTTGTAGTTTTGGAAAGAATAATCCAAACAAATAACCTTGTAGGAATTTTAGGCCGTAGATTATGTGGGTTAGAAAGATAGACGGAACAGTTAAAAGAGCAATCGGTAAACTTTTACTCATTAACCAAACCTGCCAAAAGGTCAAAATTAACAACCATAAATAGGCGCTGATAAAGCCAAGATAAGTATAAAAAAATATTTTGGAGATAAAAAAAGTAATCCATCCGGTCAACAGCCCAGTAACAAATATCGGCGGTATCCAATAGCCAATACGGTTTGATGTTTCAGGCAGAATTCTGGCAAATAAACCTCGGTGGAATCCGTAACCGGAAATCTGCTTCAAATGCGGTAAAAAGATTTTTCTTCGGTGGTGATAAACTTTAACCCCTGGATCATAGATTATTTTTTTATTAAATTTATAAACTAAATCGCAGCAAAGTTTTGTGTCCTCTCCAGGCCAAAATTTGGGATTAAAACCACTTGTTTTATTTATATATTTTTTTTTGACAAGGAGATTAAATGTTGGATAATCGTCAACTTCTCTTTGGTCACCAGGCAAGCATCGGTAAACCCCTGCACCTCCGGCCCCCAGCCAAGTTGACCAAACCCAGCCGGAAACTTTTGCTAAAAGAGGGTCACCAGGCGGCGTCAAACCCGGCCCACAAACACCAGCTGCCTGAGGACTGTTTTTAAATACCTGAACCGCTGTCTGCAGCCAATTTTTTTCCGGATAGGCATCATCGTCAATAAAGGCCAAAACATCGCCTTTTGATTTTGTAATTCCAAGGTTACGTTTATCAGACGGCCCCGTCTTTGGCCAGGAAGGGATAATTTTTACCCATTCGGGAAACTTATACTCTCGGCTGGTTTTGTCCGGCACAATAACCAATTCGAAATTTTGATAAGTTTGTTTTTTTAAAGCCGGAATTATTTCGTCTGTAATATTTGTATTTATTTCTCGAACCGGAATAATTATAGAAACCAGCTTATTTGTCATAATAATTCAGTATTTTGAGACGGTAAAAAACCGCTAAGGTGTCCCTAAGCATACTCCAAATTGTATATGGTTTTACACTTGAATACTTAATTTTCCGGGCATCCATTTCGACCGGTCCGTCATGAATATTCTTATAACCGAACCGTTGAGCAACCGAGAGCATTTCTATATCAAAAGCATAGGCCTTAACCAGAAGTTTAGGTAAAACATCCTCCAAAACCTCACGCCTAAATATTTTAATCCCCCGCTGACAGTCGGTTATTCGCAAACCAAAGAGTATTTTAGTCAATGTATGATATCCCCAGCTTAATATCTTTCTAATTAAGGGATAGCCCTCAACTTTTGAAGCGGAATGACGGACCGATCCGACTATAACATCTGATTCATACCATTCCATGTGTGCCAGCAATAATTTTAGACCTTCAGGATGAATTTCCATTCCGGCGTCCAAAAAGGCAACCAAGTCCCCTTCTGATCTTTCCATTCCATACCTGACTGCATGTCCTTTTCCCTTATTTTCAGGATATCCGATTACTTTTAATTTTTTAAGATTTAGTTTACTCGCTTCTAAAAAAGTATTATCAGCGGCTAATCCGTCGATAACACATATTATTTCATAATCATAATCTACACGATTTAACACTTTATTGATTCTGTTTAGATCTTTACTAATTGTTCGCTCTTGTTTAAAGGCAGGAACAATCACTGACAACTTACTGCAAATTTCGGACATAATTTGATTTTACCACTATCACTGAACAAATAATTAATCCAGCGGCGACAGAAATTAAAGATACATTGATTAATGAAAAGATATTCTGATGTGAAAATATAATCAAGATTATCTGAACAAGTGCTGTCGCTAAAGAAATAAGCGCCGAAAATTTAGATCTCAGCGCCAACAAGAATCTAACCAGCAAATTAAAAAGTGAATATAAACTGATAAAAATTGCGAATTTGAAAAGATAACCGGCCGCCCCGAGGTAGTCATTACCATAAAGTAATTTTACCGCTAACTCGGGAAAAGTAAAATAAAAAGCTACTCCGCCAACACAGCAAAATAAACAAAACAAAAGACTTAGTTTTAATATTTCTTTGAGTTTAGCTGATTTTTGGCGGTATTTTACAAACATTGGAAAAGCAACTGTCATTATTGTTGATGAACCAAAAAATATTATTTTGCCAAGATTAGAAAGGGCGGCGTATAGTCCGGCCTGATTGGTATTTAAATAATGGCGGGCAAAAATTACGTCCGAGGTGTATAAGGATGTTAAAGACAAGTTTACAATAAGACTTAAAAATGAAAACTTTAAAAAGCTTAAGTCCAGTTTATTATTAAAATTAAACTTTTTATTTTTCCAATACCTGCGAACTAAATAACCCGATATAATCAACCCAAAAATTCTCCAAATCAGCCAACTGCTTAATCCGCCGATGACTCCTGCACCTAGACCAAGTAAAATAACCACCGAAATAAGTTTTACTGCTGTAGACGAAACGGAAGCTAATGTCGCTGACAGAAATTTTAACTGCGCTTGTAGAGTTGAGCCGTAAACAGCTGCAAGAAAAGCAAATAGAATTTGAAGAGAAAATATTAAAAATAAATGAAAACTGTCAAGGTGAAGCAGTTTCTTTATTAATGGATAGGTTAAAAGAGCCGCCAGCCAGAAAAA
This sequence comes from uncultured Gammaproteobacteria bacterium, assembly GCA_964493745.1. Classification (GTDB taxonomy): domain Bacteria; phylum Patescibacteriota; class Microgenomatia; order UBA12405; family JAHJSD01; genus CAYSLZ01. Next base: position 11,273 of record CAZBPF010000007.1, on the reverse strand, counting down.
AAGTGAAATTTTTATAGCGGTTGTTTCTAATTTCTTTACTTCACCGGTAATTTTTTTAGGATTTGTCGAACCAATCTTTTCGATTACTGAAGTAGAAAAGGCGCCAACTAAAACAGATTGAAAATATGTTAGTGAAATCAAACTTTGCAACAGTCCGTATTCGCCCGGAGTCAAAAAACGAGCACTGGCAAAATGATAAAGGTAATTTAAAAAATTACCAACTGCCGTTCCAACTAAAATTATCAAGCTTCCTTTAAACAAAGTATGCTTTGGCAATTTAAGTAATTTTTTAAACACTTAAGCAATCCAATAACCTCTGACAAAAAGTACCGACGATAAAAACAGCATTACCAACGATATCCAATAGACATATTTAGGCAGTTTAAGTTTAGCCAAGCTGATAAAACAAGGAAAACAGGCCAAAACATACCTCGGCATTGAAGTAAAAGTTCCAGTTAGGGTTGGCAAAACAAAAGCAAAGGCGGAAAAAATGATCCAAGACCGTGAAATCTTGGTTCTCAGCCAGGCATATAAAAGTAAAAATATAAAGATCAGAGTAATTATTAGTTCGTACCAGACTATAAAGTAAGTATAACTGGTAATATCGACGGTAATTATCATTTTTAAATAACGCCATAAAACCTGATAAATTAAAACTACTTTGTTTACCTGCCGGCCGGCGGTAAAACCGGATTGGGCCTCAATAAAATAAAAAAAGTTGTCTTTAGTCTTGTGCAGATATAAACCATAGACAACGAAGCCCCAAACCCCGGTCAAAATCGATCCGATATTTTTAATATGAGGTAAGCGTGTTTTTGCCAAATACTTTAAGTAAGCCCAACTTAATCTTTTTTGTAAAGCACTTTTAGCCGCATCAAACCTGGTTTTCATGTCCCTTTTGGCTTCAATTTCGTAGTATTCGTAAATTAAGGCCGGAACTAGAAAAACTCCGATTACTCGGGTATATGAAGCCAATCCGGCAGTCAATCCGGCCAGAAGCCATTTTTTCTTATCTGCTAAATAAAAGCTGGCAATGACTAAAAGCATAAATATCGATTCCGTATAAACACTAACAAAATAAAATGCAGTTGGAAAGAGGGCGTAGTAAAAAAGCGTTTTTCGAATAACCTGTTTTTCTTCTCCGGATTGGCGCATCAGCTCTGATAATAAAAATAAAAAAAATAAAAAACTCACCGACGAAATAATAATACCGCTTAAAATATACCCACCGAAAATTCCTTGAAAGAAATTAATTAATTTTGGATAGAAGGGAAAAAAGGCCTGCTGAAGATGTTGATACCCGTCTCTAGCTATTTTTGCATAGTAAAAACCGTCATAATTAGCCCGGGACCAAACCAAGGGTTGATTAACTACTTTTCCACCCAAACCCCGTCCTAAAAAGGTTTCTGTTCTTAAAGGCACAAAACCTGAGCCAAGACACCAACTGGCGATTAAGACTATTTGGAGGAAAATGAATAATTTCAAAATCAGCTTCCACATAATAATGATTATAATCTGCATTTATTCAGCTTGCAAGGTGAGAGTTTCTAAAGCTATCCGGTAAACTTTTAGAGTTTCACTGGCGGTTTTTTTCCAGGAAAATTCTTTTGCTCTAGCTAATCCTAATTTAGATAATTTTTTTGACAATTTATTGTTTTCGACTACATTTTTAAGATTTTTAGATAAACCTTGAACTGTCGGTTTTGTTAATAGTCCCGCCTCACCGACTACTTCCGGCAAACTGCCTTGGTTAGATGAAACAACCGGACAACCGCAGGCCATTGCCTCCAAAACCGGCAGTCCGAATCCCTCGTCAAATGACGGCTGACAGTAAACCGTTGCTAAATTATAAAGGGCAACTAAATCTTCAGTCGGGACAAAACCAACAGGAATGATTAATGACTGATGATTAATAGTTAATTTTTTAATTTTCGCCTGAAGCCAAACTAAATCTTTATTTTCTACATGACTTTTGTCATAATCTTTACTTGCCGCCTGTTTACCGGTAATCACCAAAGGTAAGTTAATCTTTTTACACGCTTTAACCAAACTTGGAATATTTTTATTCCAATTCACGTCACCAACGTATAATGCAAAAGTATCCGGTAAATTATATTTTTTTTGAATAGCTTTCAGCTTCGAGCTGTTAGCTTTTAGACGTTGAAATCTTTTACCAGCGGCTAGATATGTAACGTATACTCTATCAAGTGGATAGCCGGCTAAGTCATGAATATCATATTTTGAAGCAAACGAATCAGTAATAACTAATTTTGCTTGTTTTAAAAGTAATTTTTGTATCTGCCATCTAATTTTACCTTTAATTCCCGGTGGATAGTGGTCGGGATATTTAACCGGTATCAAGTCGTGAATTGTTACCACCATTGGTTTTTTTATCTCCCACGGCCAAGGCATAGTTAGAAAATAAGGGTTAAAATAGGGTATGTGAAGCAAATCATAATCCTGCTTTTTAATCTCTTCTTTGCTCTTCAATTCTCTTATTTTTATTTGCTTGCCCGCCTTGGTTGCGGAGCTTGCGGCGGGGGTTTTTGAGTTTTTAAGTTCATTTAACGCTTCCTCCAACCGCTGAGTATAAAACCCAATTCCACGAACTTTATGTCCGGAATACAACGGTGATACATCAATTCCAACAACCATTATCTAATTTTACCATCAATTAAAACTCAAGGTTCAAACCTAAACAACCTTCAAGGTTGATTACTACTTGAACCTTCTCTAAACAATAGGTTATACTTAATTAATGCCGGGAAGAAAAATCCCACTTGTAACAAATTACTTTTATCACGTTTACAACCGAGGCGTTGAAGGACGCCCTACTTACACTTCACTTCGAGAATATCAAAGATTTTTAGACCTAATTAGTTACTACCGCTTTCAAAATACTCCTATCAGTTTTTCCAACTATAAAAATTACCCCAAAGAAAAACGTGCCGAAGTGATGAATGATTTAAAAAGAAAACATGTAACACAGGTAGAAATCCTTAGCTACTGTTTAATGCCTAATCACTTCCATTTACTTTTAAATCAAACTAAGTCCGATGGCATTTCAAACTTTATGAGCAAAGTACAAAATGGCTACACCAAGTATTTTAATCAACGTAATGATCGTTATGGTTCTCTTTTCCAAGGGAGGTTCAAATCAATAATTATTGAATCTGAAGCTCAATTATTGCATGTATTTCGTTATATTGTTTTAAACCCATATTCTAGTGCGATTGTTAAAGAAATAAAAAAATTGATTAAATATCCATGGATTCCGTTAAAAAACTATTTTCAAAATTCTGCCAAAGAAGAGATGTTAAGTAAAGAACATATTTTAAATTGTTTTACAGGTAGCAAAGATCTAAAAGATTTTATATATGATTATGCCGACTGTCAGCGAAAAATAGAAATAATCAAACACCTTATTTTAGAAAAATCGACCTTGTCTTCCCAAGGTTCAAACCTAAACAACCTTCAAGGTTGATTGCTACTTGAACCTTGTTTTTTATTATATTGTTCCCAAAATTTAATATAGGCGGTTATGTGGTGAAGGCCGGAGTAAGCAGAAAAAACAAACCCCGGGAAACCGTCTAGAAAACCCTTATGGCGCAGAAATAATGACCAAAATGTCTTTTCAGCTTTAAAATAAGCTTTGATAAACTCCCAAAAACTCGGCTTTATTCCGGATTCGAGCAGTTCTTGAGCAGTTAAACTAGTGTAACGGTTTGATTTAACTAGATATTCTGAAAAATCCGGATAGGGATAGTGAAGTAAGTGTTCTTTAATATAACCGACCTCACCGTTAACTTCCATTTGCTCATGAACCGACTTACACGGCAATCGGGCTTTACCATTTTTAAAAAATCTAATTACCGGGTCCGGATATTGGCCGGTTTTTTTCATCCACCGGCCGAGAAAGAAATTTTTCCTAGCAATATAAAAAGCCGAATACTCAATATTTGATGATTGATGATTAATAATTGATGATATTTTTTTTCTTAATTTTTTAGAGACTACTTCATCGGCGTCAAGTTGAAGGATCCACTCACCTCGGCATTTGTCAATTGCCATCTGTTTATTTATATGAAATATCGGTTTATTAGTAGTTTTTATAACTTTTGCGCCAAGCTCTTCGGCTATTTCTCTAGTTTTATCAGTTGAACTGCCGTCAACAACAATTATTTCATCAGCAATATCTTTAACGGCTTTTAAACAAAAACCGATGTTTTCTTCTTCGTTATATGTTGCTAGAGCTATTGACAGTTTAATTTTGGTCATAAATTTTAGTTGCGTTAAATTCTTTAACAATTGTACCATTTGCAGGCGGCTGTTCACTAAATTTAAACCGGCCGAATTGTCGAACAGTTGAGAAACCAAACTCATCTGGCGGGGTAAGCTTAATTTCTTGGTGCATTTTTTTGGGCGGATACTTTGAATAAAAAGCAGTCAATATATAGGGTTGGTCATGTTCAGTTACAATAAT